>NZ_JAYGHN010000036.1:0-64470 GCF_034931845.1 Calothrix sp. UHCC 0171 | reverse complement strand
CATTCAGATGATTTATAGATAGTAGGGTGGGCATTGCTCACCTAAAAACTTCTGAATTACAAATTATTTTAAATTATCCTTGACAGTTTCTACTCCAGGGGAAATATACTCGAATTGTTTCCCTCAGGTTTGATTATGGGTTGGATACCATTACGAGAACGAATTCATACCATGCCGCAAGTTCTCGCTGGTCCAATTTTGCGGCGAACAGAACCCAATACGGTGACTGTTTGGGTGGCTTTAAAAACAAGTTGCAATGTAACTTTAAAAATTTTCGATTTAAATTATAATTTATTGCTATTTGGTAGTCAGAAAACAATTAAAATTGGCATCAATTTGTATGTTGCTGCTGTCACTGCCAAAACTGAATTCAATGTACTTTTATATGGTGAAAATTATCTCTACGATTTAGAATTTGATGGCAAAAAACTTGATACTCCCGGAATTTTAAATGCAACTGGTTTGATTACCGATATTACTTACACCGCCTTTAAATTACCCAGTTTTGCATTACCTCCCCAAAATTTAAATGAATTACGAATAGTGCATGGTTCCTGTCGGAAATTGCATGGTGAAAGCTTAGATGCAATGGCAGGTTTAGACAAAATGATTCACGAAGCGCTGATACTGTCACCAAAACAGCGTCCACACCAGCTTTTTTTAACAGGCGACCAAATCTATGCAGATGATGTTGCTGATGCTTTATTATTTATCTTAATGGATGCATCAGAAACACTTTTGGGATGGTCAGAACCATTACCTGATGTTGAAAATCCAGCCGAATTACAGCCCGGTAAACGCAATAAACTAGCTACAAATATTGCCGGTTTAACTGCCAGTATCGATAAATTTAACCGGATTACCAACATAGACAAAAGCCATTTATTTACCTTTGGTGAATTTATGGTGATGTATTTATTTGCTTGGAGTGATGTACTCTGGACATCACCAGAAAACTTTCCTGAATTTACGGATATTCATCAAAATCCATCCCGATTTAATCGTGGCAAAAAAGAATTTCAACAAGAAATTACCCATCTCCAAAACTTCCTCTCCACCTTATCCCAAGTCAGACGAGCCTTAGCGAATATCCCTACCTACATGATATTCGACGACCACGAAATCACCGACGACTGGAACTTGAATTTGGGATGGTGCGATCGCGTTTTATCCAAACCCTTGGGTCGTCGCATACTCCAAAATGGTCTATTAGCATACGCCATTTGTCAAGCCTGGGGAAATACACCTGAACAATTTACTCAACATCACCTGAAAGATAATCCAGGGGCAGCATTACTCAAAGCCGCAGAAAAATGGTTTGCCTCCGGTGGGAAAGATAGCCAATCCGAACAAGAAATTACTCAACGCATCGGTTTACCCACCATTGCAGATATTAAAAACACAAACCCCAGACAACTGCCCCATTTCCCTCAAGCAATACAATGGCATTACAGCATCAAAGCGCCCGGTTATGAAGTTATTTTCCTCGATACCCGGACTCGCAGAGGTTTTCCTGGTGGAGAATTTGATTTTCCCGCACTGTTAAGCGAAGCAGCATGTCAGCAACAACTACCTGACTTGAATGAACAAACGCCAATAACTTTTATTATTTCACCTGGTCCTGTTGTCGGTTTACCTTTCCTCGAAGGTATTCAAAAATCAGCGAAAACATTAGCCGAAAAACTAGGAACAGCAGCTTGGGGATTTGATCCAGAAGCTTGGGGATTAGAAGCAAAAGCATTTGAACAATTTTTAGCCCGGTTAGCATTACGCAACCCAACACCTCAAAGCCGTATAGTTATCCTCTCTGGCGATGTTCACTATAGCTTTGCAGCACGTTTACAATATTCAGCAAATCAGGCATTTCCAGAATGTAGTGATAGGATGCCAAAGCATCAAACAAATCCCCAAAATCAGCATCAAATTAATCATGAAATTGTCATTGCTCAATTTACCAGTAGTTCTTTTAAAAATGAAAAACGGGACGCTGGCGGTAGTTATTCATTACATCTAAAAGGTTTCATCCCCTTTAAATTCATAGACCATCATCCCAAAGCCGAAATTTTAGGCTGGGCAAATTCTCAATTACAAGAATTACCAATTGGCAATTTTTATACTTATTCGGAAGACTTGATGCAGCGTTTACCATGGAGTATCAAGGAACAACCATCAATAGTCAATTTAGTTGAAAAAAGAACTTGGTTTCGATTTTTAGAAGTATTGAAAAAACCAGAATGGTGGTATCGAATCGATTTCTTATCCGCTAAATTGGAAAATATCAACTTAAATAATTGTTTTTGGTATTGGAATAGGCATAAATCTGCACAACAAAAAGAACCAAAATCTGTAATTGCCCCTTTACCAACACAAAACCGTCGCCCAGCATTAGAAGATTATCTAAAAATGGCAAAAAATTATCACGAATATAAAGGATTGTGGGGTCATGGAAAGGAGATTGTTGGAGTCAATAACTTTGGTGAAATTACTTTTGAATTAGATGAACAGCAGCCAATTGCTGTACAAACTCTGTGGTGGAGATTAGAGAGTTTTCACAAAGATAAACTTTTAGAATGTTTTCCATTAACTCGATATGAAATCTCCCTGAGTTTTGATGATCCCGAATGTCCAATGAATGATGTGTTGAGAGAAGTTGAATAGATTACATATTTTGATGCTGGATTAGTTTTCCAGTTTCCCAGGCGATCGCATTATTTCCTATTATTATCTATGTCTCTCCTCTGCCCCGGCTTCGGCGAACCTGATATGATTCTCTGGGAATCATCACAAATGACCAGTGATTAAGGGGAATATTCACAAATGACGAACTTGGTTGTTGCCACCGGAAATCCAGGAAAACTCAAAGAAATGCAAGCTTACCTAATTGATTCTGGTTGGGAATTAATGCTAAAACCGGAAGAATTAGAAATTGAAGAAACTGGTGAAACCTTTGCGGCAAATGCCTGTTTAAAAGCTTCACAAGTCGCATTAGCTACAGGTAATTGGTCGATCGCTGATGATTCTGGTTTGGCGGTGGATGCTTTGAATGGCAGACCAGGAGTATATTCTGCCCGTTATGGGAATTCAGACACGGAACGAATAGATAGGTTATTAAAAGAACTCAGTAATCAAGAAAATCGGCAAGCAAAATTTGTTTGTGCAATCGCAATTTCTCGTCCAGATGGTGCGATCGTTTTACAAACTGAAGGAATTTGTCGTGGCGAAATTCTCTATGCTCCTCAAGGGAATGGGGGTTTTGGCTATGATCCCATATTTTACGTGCCCGAACAAAATTTAACCTATGCAGAAATGACACCAGAAATGAAGCGTTCCATCAGTCATCGGGGCAAAGCCTTTACAGATTTACTCCAAAAGTTGCCGAATTTGCAGTAATTTGGGAATCGGCAATCAGTTTTAATACCGTTGCTCCAAAATCTGGCAACACATCTTCCCATCTCCGCGTCCTCACGTCATCATCTGCGACTTTCTTTTGGAGTGTGGGCAATCTCTTGACATCATAGCTTGCGGGAAGGCTACGCCAAGGAAGGCAGGCTTGCCCGCTACTATATTTACGCAAGTTAAATGTAGAACAGCTGAGACATTGATTAATCAGTAATAAGCATTCACCATTAACTAATAATTAACTAATGACTACACCGCTTCAGTATTTTTCTCACCTGTCCGAATCCGTACTACCTGTTCAACAGGAGAGATAAAGATTTTACCATCACCAATTTCGCCAGTACGAGCCGCCGCAATAATTTTATCAACTACCATATCAACCTGGCTGTCTTCAACGACAATTTCCACTTTCAGCTTCTGCAAAAACTCAACAGTATATTCCGAACCGCGATAACGCTCGGTTTGACCTTTTTGACGACCAAAACCCCGGACTTCGGAAACTGTCATCCCCACAATACCAGCATTGACTAAGGCGATTTTGACTTCATCAAGCTTGAAGGGACGGATAATTGCTTCGACTTTTCTCATTCTCTTTCTCCTTACTTTGAGTAGCTTCGTTTATCTATCTAACCAGATTCTCTGCCTGTAGCTGCAATTTATTGCATTCAAAGAATAAACAGGGAAATTCTGAAATCAAGATGTACAAATTATCATGCCACTTTCAATAAATACAACGCCCGATGAAATTAAATTCAACAGACTACATTTTTCATCTCATTAACAGAGATTTAATCAACAGAATTTATAATCCTGATTATTATCAATTTATCATTATTTTGTATTTCTTGTAACAGAAATAATGCTTAAAGTTTGGTATTGCAAGATACTCATGTTATGCTTGCTTATATACCTCAGGGCTATATTGCGTAGGCATAAAACCTACTTGGCTGATGTGAAGATTTCCTGTAGCTTGCAACTCTTCGACCCAAAACAGGTATTAGCTATTACTGTGGCTTTGGATTAGAGGTCGAACAACCACATAACCAGCACCGAAAGCGGTAATGACAATCAGCAAAATCGCAATTAGCAGCGTCCAACCATTTGTTTCGCTGGTTTGCGGTTGTCGCTTCGGAGGATAATAGCGAACTTCTTCTTCTTCAATATATGTGGGATGGTTTGTGGGGAAATAATCAGGTACTTCTGGATGTAGTGGTTTTTGATTAACTTTGGTTTTTTTAGGTTGAGGGGAATTCACTGCTGAGCGACGAGAAGTTACTTTTTGAGTGCGAACTACCTTCTGAGGTTCAGAAATCCTTCGCTCGACTTCATGATTGAAGTTAAAGTTGGCAGATGTGGGGACTTCTGGGTGATAACTAGTTGATTCAGGAGCATTAACGAGATACTGCAACTGTATAACCGAATTTACTGCTTTTGTAATTTCTCTTTGTAAAACTTGGTTTTCCGTTTGCAGTTGCTGGTTTCTTAAAGTCAATGAATTAACCATTTCCAGTGCAGCTTGTAATTCCTCAGCCAAGTCACGATACACCGAAAGCGGTACAGATGCCGGATAGCTTTGGTAACTTGTCGTTTGAGGATTGGGAACTGAGTTTGTAGTCGTTCGCATAGGTTTAAGTTAATTCTTAGTTAATTGCCGCAATCAAGGGTAATAGATATAACAAAAATTGTCTTTAGTCAACAAGGATATTACGGAAACTATGCCAAAGGATAATAGAAAATAGTCCAGAGAGCAAAGTTTTTTGACACTTCTTGAGGTTATTGGCTGTGAGATAGACAATAAGACTATACACTAAGGAAAATTTCTTGAGGAAACGTTACATGGCAAAAGTAAATGGGGTAAAAAGTGAAACCTCTACACAAGAAGTATCCTTAAATTTGGAGGCAGAAGAGGAGGCGATCGCAACTTCGTCGGCAACAATAGAAGATAGCCAGGGTATTGATGAGATTTTAAACTCGCTGAAAGCTTTATTGAGTACAGTGGAAAAGCTGCAAAAAATTCGCCAGGAGGTGGGTGATATTAAGCCTTTAATCGGGCGAATGCTAGATGGGGAATTAGTGGCTGGCGAAGAACTTGAACAACTAAAATCAGGTGTGAGTAGTCTTTCGCGTCTGGTGCGGGCTTATAGCGATCATCAAGCGGCACTTTCTAAAGCACAACCCGCCAGAGAACTCCTAGATCGAGTTTTGAAAGAGGGGCATACTGGATAATTATTTCAATTTTCTGTGATCATGCGCTTAATAAAGCTTAATCTTTCGCTATTAGTGTGAGCTTGACAATCTCAGCAATTAAGCGCAACTTCATCATTTATTTTGCATATTGTCACAATTTTTTCTCTTGCAGACGATAATTCCCTGTTGCAAATCACACATAACTTGGTACACTTGAACTTCATTAGCCCAGATATACAACGCTTATGGTTCACATAAAGCGCGTTGAACTGACAAATTTTAAATCTTTTGGTGGCACAACTTCGGTACCATTGTTACCGGGGTTTACTGTTGTGACTGGTCCTAATGGTTCGGGTAAGTCGAATATCCTCGACGCTTTACTATTTTGCCTGGGTTTGGCTGGTTCTAGGGGGATGCGTGCAGATAAATTGCCTGATTTGGTAAATACTGCTCAGATATCTAAGGCTCGTGCGACAGTGGAAGCGAGTGTCACCGTTACTTTTGATTTGTCGAACCACGCACCGGATGAAATTTTTAATGAAGCAGATTTAGTTGTCACCACGATTGAAGATGATGACTCTTTGCTTGATGAGGTGGAGGAGGAACCCCCCAAAGAGGAAGAACTGAGTGAAGACGATCGCACTCGCAAGGATAAAATTAAAGCGAAGCCTGGCGAAGATTGGTATGTGACGCGACGGCTGAGGGTGACGCAGCAGGGTACTTATACGTCGAATTATTACATTAATGGGATTTCTTGCACGCTTTCGGAGTTACACGCAGAGTTAGAAGGTTTGCGGGTGAATCCCGAAGGTTATAATGTGGTGTTGCAAGGGGACGTTACGGGTATTATCTCGATGAATGCGCGGGAACGTCGGGAAATTATCGATGAGCTAGCGGGTGTGGCTGCCTTTGATAGGAAAATCCATCAAGCGAAGGATACTTTAGAGGAAGTTAAGGAAAAAGAAGATAGCTGTCGGATTATTGAGTCGGAATTAGTGGCACAATGCGATCGCTTGGCTCAAGATAAGGCGAAAGCTGAGAGATATCAAAAGTATCGTAGCGAATTTTTGGAAAAACAAAAGTGGGAAGTTGTGCTTTCTTGGAGAAGTTTGCAAAATCAACAGGATAAGTTGCAAAATCAAATCCAAGCTGGGGATAAGCAAAATACTGAACTTAGTGAACAGTTAACGAATCTGAATCAGGAAATTGCGGCGAAGCATATTGAACTGGAAAAAATCAACGCCCATTTAAAGACTTTAGGTGATGAACAGTTATTAGCGACGCAGTCGCTACTGGCTAACCAGGAAGCAGAAAAGAAACAATTACAACGTCAGCAAAACGAACTGACGAATACGCAGCAAGATACTGCCCGTAGATTACAACAGACTCAAGCGGAAATTCAACAGCATCACCAAAATTTACAACAAGTCGGCGAAGGACAAACCTTAGAACGACAATCAATTTCCTATTGTCAGCAACAACGGGATACAGCACAGCAAACCTTGGAACAATCCCGCGAAACTGCTGGCACAGTTGCAGCCGCATCGGAAGCTTGGGTACAGCAGCAAACAGCACTCAACCGTCAAATTGAAACTTTGTTGCAAACTCTGGAACCATTAAGGACAGAGCAAGCCCAGTTAAGCGAGAGAAATGCCCAACTACAGCAACAAATTCAGGAACAAACGGAGTTATTAGCCCGAATTGAACCAGAATTAGCTGGCAAACAAACCCAACTTTCCCAACTAGAAAATGAAGTCGGGGGTGCAAACGAACCCATCCAAGATTTAGCCCAGAATCTCGCCGCCACTGAACAGGAATTACAATTGCAGCAGGAGACGCACAAGCGACTGTTACTCGAGCAACGTGACAAACAACGACAACTCGACAAACTCGAAGCCCAGGCACAGGCACAGCAGGAAGCCCAGGGTACGGGTGCTAGTAAAGTCATTATTCAGGCAGGACTTCCGGGAGTTTGCGGATTAGTTGCCGAGTTGGGACGGGTGGAGCCAGAATATCAATTAGCCTTGGAAATCGCGGCGGGAGCGAGATTAGCAAATATTGTCGTCGAAGATGATGCGATCGCATCTGCTGGTATCGAATTACTCAAACAACGACGGGCTGGGCGAGCCACATTTCTACCTTTAAATAAAATTCAAGTGCCCCGCATCCCTTCCGTGTCAGAATTACGTCACACCAATGGGTTTATTGATTTAGCCATTAATTTAGTGGAGACAGAAAACCGTTTCCGTGATGTTTTTGCCTATGTTTTTGGCGGAACCTTAGTATTTGCCAGTTTAAACCAAGCGCGATCGCAATTAGGAAGATATAGAATCGTCACCCTGGATGGGGAATTACTGGAATCGAGCGGAGCCATGACTGGTGGTAGTATAGGAGCGCGATCGCAATTACGATTTGGGACACCGGAAGCGGGGGAATCGGAAGAGGTACGCCAAATTAAACAGCGTTTGCATGAAATTGAGCGGGTTTTAGACAGATGTAGCCAAGCAATCACCAATCTTTCGGCAACAGTTAAACAATTATCCCAAGAATTGACCGAATCTCGTCAAGGTAAGCGCGAACAACTGCTTAGATTAGAAGCATTACAAAAGGAAGTTAAAAATTTATCTACTCAGGTAGACAGCGCTAAAAACCAACTTTCCCAGAATCAAGAGAAATTTACCACAGCGCGATCGCGGTTACAAATTTTAAACGGGGAATTACCGAGTCAGGAAGAAACTCTGTTGCAATTAAGACAAACATTAGCGGAGTTGGAAGCCTCACAAACACCCAGTGAATGGCAACAAATCCAAGCCGAGATTAAAAATAACGAGCAACAATTACAACAACGCGAGACCGCATTACGGGAAGCTCAACAACGCTTAACCAACCTCGAATCACAACAGCAAAGACTCCAAGAACGCATCCAAGAAGCCGAAGCCCGGATTGAACAATATCAAGAACAACAGCAAACTCAACAAACTCAACTCATTGCCCTCAACAGCCAACACTCAACACTCAGCACCCAAATCGAACAAACCCGGATAAAATTAGCGGAACTCGAAGCCAACTTAGGCGAAGATAAAAAGAAACGCGATGCCTTAGAAGCAGAATTGCGATCGCATCTTTTAAAACAGCAGCAAATTGAATGGGAAATCCAAAAACTCCAAGAAAGTCAAATTACTAGACGGGAAGAACTCGCCAACGTCCAAACCCAACTGCAAACCATTTCCCAAGAATTACCCACACCCCTACCCGAAGTTCCCCAACAAGTCGATTTAGAAGAACTTCAAAAAGAATTAAAAAGCCTCACCAAACGAATGCAAGCAATGGAACCTGTGAACATGCTCGCACTCGAACAATACGAACGTACCCAAAATCGTCTCCAAGAATTAACCCAAAAACTAGAAACATTAGCAGGAGAACGCACCGAACTATTATTAAGAATTGAAAATTTTACCACTCTCCGCCAACGCGCCTTCAAAGAATCATTTGACGCAGTCAACGAGAACTTCCAAGCCATCTTTGCCAACCTTTCCGACGGTGACGGCTACTTACAATTAGATAATCCCGAAGACCCATTTAATAGCGGTTTGAACATGGTAGCACACCCCAAAGGGAAACCTGTGCAACGACTTGCTTCCATGTCCGGGGGAGAAAAATCATTAACCGCCCTCAGCTTTATTTTCGCCCTGCAAAAATACCGTCCCTCACCCTTCTACGCCTTTGACGAAGTTGACAGTTTCCTCGACGGCTTTAACGTCGAACGATTATCAAAAGTTGTGCGCGAACAATCATCCAGCGCTCAATTCATCGTTGTCAGTCACCGTCGTCCAATGATAGAATCAGCCGAACGCACAATCGGTGTTACCCAAGCACGGGGAGCTTATACCCAAGTGTTGGGAATTACGCTAAAAACAGACAATACATCTGCTTGAGATTTTGTTAATAATAGTGTATAGATTAACCGGATTCGAGAATCAGGACTCGGTATTATAATGACCTCAGAACAAACTATTAGACGCTCAGATATTTTAAACACCCAGGTAGTCACCAAAGATGCCAGACGGTTGGGTATTGTTAGTCAAGTATGGATTGATGTAGACCAACGTGAGGTTGTAGCATTTAGTTTGCGAGACAGCCTGATTTCCGTTTCCGGCATCCCCCGTTACATGTATCTAGATCGTGTTACTAAAATTGGCGACGTAATTTTAGTCGAAAATGAAGATGCGATCGAAGATATTGATGTTGATGCCTACAGTAACCTCGTTAATTGGGAAGTAATTACTGAAACTGGCGAGGCTTTGGGTAGGGTGCGCGGCTTTAAGTTCGACACAGCCAACGGCAAAATTTTATCCATCGTTATTGCTTCCTTGGGAATACCCCAAGTACCTGAACAGGTATTAAGTACCTACGAAATCTCCGTCGAGGAAATTGTCAGCACAGGACCAAACCGTTTGATTGTATTTGAGGGTGCGGAAGAACGTTTGACTCAGTTATCTGTTGGTTTGCTCGAACGCTTGGGCATTGGTAAAGCACCCTGGGATCGAGATGGCGAAGACGAATACTATTCCGCCCCGAAAACGATCGCACCCGCTAACCAACTTCCTAGCGGTGTACCTCTGGAACCACCAATGGCAAAAGTTCGTACCCCCGAACGAGTCAAAGAACCTGTTTGGGATGAAGATGATTACGAACCAGAACCACCTCGCCGTCAAGTTATGGAGGCACGTTCCGCCGAGTCGATTCGTTACCCAGAAGATAACTATGATGATTACGAAGATGAAGGAGATAACTGGGCGGCTATTGATAAGGATGAGTATCAAAAAGAGCCAGAAAATGATACCCCTGTTTTCAACAGTAATAAATCTGACTTCGATGATGATGATTTAGATCAAGATGTTTGGGAAGAAGACGAAGCACCCAAACCAATCATCATTCCCGAAAAAGTCAAGCAGAAACAACCTGAGTATGAAGAAGAAGGATACTAATCTCGTTTAGAATCGCAAAGCACGGTATTTTAGCCTCTTTCCCACTGGGGAAAGAGGTGTGTTTTATTTGTCGAATTCGCGTTAACTAAATATTGACTACTGACTATTGGTATGAGGAATCTGCTGTTAATCCTGTTTACACTTCAATTTTTTCTCTCCGCCTGCAATAATCCTCCCAACTTTAAAAGCTCTCAATCTCTAACAATTAAAACCCCTTCGTTAGAGGAAAATAATCACAAGAAAAATCTGCCTAAATTAGTTGTCACTACCAGCGTACTCTGCGACCTGACTAAACAAATAGCAGCCAATACGATTAATCTGGTTTGCTTGATACCCCCAGATATAAATCCCCGGCGTTATCAACTAAAATCTAGAGATAGTCAAGAAATTGCCGAGGCAAAATTAATTCTCTACAACGGTTACAACTTGGAACCTGCTGTATTTAATATCATTAAAACAAGTAAAAATCCTGCACCAAAAATAGCAGTTGGTGAACGTGCAGTACCCAAGCCGAAATTGATGATTGCAGAAGGGAATAAAAAAATCAATAACCCTTATGTATGGCATAATCCTAAAAATGCGATCGCCATGGTAAATGTTATTAGTAATAGTCTCAAACAAATTTCACCAGAAAATGCCAATTTATACGCCAGTAATACGAAGAAAGTACAAACAGAAATCACAAAATTAGATAAATGGATTCAAGCACGGGTGGCTAGTATTCCTTCTTCACAAAGAAAATTAATTACCAATCATCCTGAAATTGGATATTATCCTCAGAAATATGGAATTGAATACAAACCTATATTTGTCAGTATTAGTAATAATGAAAATGCCTCATTATCACGCTTAGAACCTTTAATTAGTAAAATTCAAAAGTCAAGAGTTCCAGCAATTTTTGTGAATAATACAGCCAGCCCCAAGTTAGTAAAAACTATAGCAAAAGAAGCAGATGTACGTATTGCTGGCAGACCACTTTTTGCGGCAAATTTAGGCATGCCTGGAAGTGAAAGTGATACTTATCAGAAAATGATGGTAGCAAATACTCGCACTATTGTTGAAGGGTTAGGGGGTACTTACTTGATATTTCAACCACTTTCACGTTCTCAAAAATAATGATATGACCTAGATGTTAAGCTTTATTTACTTGAGAAATTCTATCTCAAAATTGATTTAGGATATTTATGACGATACTAGTTGAAGGCTTTGTGGTTAGGATTGCTCGAAAGATTAATTCAGAATGTTAGCTCAATATTTAGCCTCAATATTTAGCTCAAGCTATTAAGCAAAAATTAATCGCAAACAATCGGGTAATTAATCCTGCACAGTCTCATATTGATATATGGATTCGTCATTAATTTCGTTGAGTGCAAGATAGAAACCTTCAACTAGTAAGAAAAAATAGATTAGACAAATTCAACGATTGAAAAGACATACGTTCAGAAACTCAATGATTCCATATCGGCTCAAAACAGGGTTGTAGCAAAACAATGGTTTGACGAGGTTTCCATAGATATCTTTTGGGAAATTGATGGGTTACGTTAATTCAGATTAATTAAAGTAGCTCAACTGAAATTAGCTGGCATGTGCCCAATCGCTGAGAGATTCTTGCTTTGGTTGTGTTTTGTTGTGACGGATAGGTACTTTGGGACTACCAATATCGACATAGGATGATTGCTTTTGTTTTTTAGTCGATTTGGTTTCTCGTTGATTCGGGTTCTGATTTGAACTACTAGGGTTAGATTTCATGGTAATTTGCTCCTATTTACATGATTATTCAAGCCTAAACTCCAATCTTTATCTTCATCCCCTCAACAGGTATTTCCTGAAAATAGGATAAAGAAAAGATTAAAAAATCGATGCCAAACCCGCTACAGTTTGATTTTCCTCTTAACTCATGCTATGTACGGTTTAAGTTGAGAAAATATGCACCAAAAGGGAATGGGTTTACGATTATACATGATGCTGGCAGAAATGTCTAGAAAATTAGTCACGAAAAGTTCGGTACTTAGAAATGAGCTTTGAGCAGCAGAATATCACTGATGACTCAGTGTTCAACTAACTACTTCCTCAATCCGGAGTTAGATAATTGCGGGATAATTTTGGTATTTGCATAACTTCATAATCACCCGATGAAACTTTGCCAGAGGGATTACCTGGCAAGATTTCATGTCTCAGCATCTTTGTAAATTTGCGTCTTAATTACTTCATTATTCAGCAATATCCTAAATTCCTACCCAGATACTTCCTTCTTCGACACGAGTGGGGAAAACAGACAGAGGTTTTTCTGTGGAAATCATACCTAGCAGTTTACCGACTCCGGGAGGAAATGGAGTCCAAGCTACGGGATTACCCGTGGTTAAGTCAAAGGCACTACGGTGAAATGGACAAACAATTGCCCCATCTTCAGTAATTTTGCCCTTTTTTAAGGGTAGTTTGAGGTGAGGGCAAGAATTTTCAACTGCGTATATTTGGTTGTTATGGTGAAGTAATAAAATAGCACGTTCTTCGACTTTAACTACTGTTCGTCCATCGTTTGGTAGTTCATCTTGGGCAAGGACTTTAATCCAATTCATAAATTCCTCTCTTTTTGGTTTTAAATTCTGCACTAGGATGGCAGTCGCTTTAAAAAATTTTTATCTCAATTGGATTTTACGATATTTACTGCGCCAAGAGTTAATTATGTTTAATTTTTGGTGAAACTTATTTTGGTGAAACGTTAACGCCTAAATCCCAGACTTCTGGAAGCGAAATCTAGGATATTCAGGAATATTTTGGCTACATCTCGAAATATAAGTAGGGTTTGCTGATTATTTGATGGGAATTTCGATCGCCATCTCAGTACCTTGACTTGGTTGGGAGGTACATTTAATCACACCATTATGTTTTTCAACTACAATTTTATAAGTAATTGCTAATCCCAATCCTGTACCTTTTCCTACGGCTTTAGTGGTAAAAAATGGGTCAAAAATCAGTTTCTGGACTTCTTCTGACATGCCAATGCCGTTATCTGCGATGCGTATAATGACTGAGTTTTTTTGATGACATACATGAGTGGAAATACTAATTTGGGGAGTAAAATGACAAGAATTTTTCCCTTGACTTTCTAAATTTTCCATTGCTATATTTTGTTCGCAAAGTGGCTCTAAAGCGTCAATGGCATTGGTGAGAATATTCATAAATACTTGATTGATTTGTCCTGCATAGCATTCCACTAGGGGCAAATCACCATATTTTTTGATTACCTCGATGTCGGGGCAACTAGTATTGGGGTTAATTCGATGTTGTAAAATTAATAGGGTATTATCGATGCCTTCATGCAAATTTACTGGTTTCATGTCGGCTTCATCCAGGCGGGAGAAGTTACGCAGAGATAGGACAATTGAGCGGATTCTTTCGGCTCCAATTGTCATGGAGGACATAATTTTTGGTAAATCTGCGATGATAAATTCCAAATCGATTTCTTGAGATTTGCTATCAATTTCTGGAGTTGCTTGGGGATATTGTTTTTGGTATAAGTGTAATAATTCAAGTATTTGTTCGGTATAACCGACAGCATGACTGAGGTTTCCGTAGATAAAGTTAACTGGGTTATTGATTTCGTGGGCAACTCCTGCGACTAGTTGTCCCAAGCTAGACATTTTTTCACTCTGGATAAGTTGGGTTTGGGTTTGTTGCAAGTCGTAGATTGCTTGTCCCAGGAGCCTGGCTTTGGTTTTGGCTTCGACTTCAGCTTGACGAGTTGCTTCATAAAGTTGTGATTGTTGGATCGCGATCGCAGCTTGATCTGCTAATTGTTTTAATAGGTCGATTTCGTCTTCGTGCCAATTTCGAGGGGCTTCACATTGATGGGCAATTAGTAGTCCCCACAGGTAATCTCCCATGTTGATGGGGACTATGAGATTAGCTTTGATTTCCAAGCTGTCTAAAAACTCCAGATGACAGGGGCTTAGGGAGGCTGTGGCAACGTTATTGATTGCTCTGGTTCTACCTCGAAAATATTGCAGTGCTTGCTCATTAGGAAAGCAATTGGGGGGTGCTTTAATTGCTAAAACTGATTGCCAATTCCCGTGAATGTCTTCGACAATTACTTCCCCTTCTAAGTTGTCAAATAATTGATAGATTAATACTCGATCTGTATTTAATAATTTGCGAACTTCGCGGACAATGGTTTGTAAGGTAATTTTTAAGTCGAGAGTACCCCGAATCTGTTCGCTAACTATTTTAATGGCGTTGGCAATTAATAAGTGTTTTTTTAATTCTGCTGTTTTTAATTCTACCTGTTGTTTGAGTTTACAATTCCGGCTTTGCAATTGGTAGTAAGTCTGTTGCTGTTGAATTGCCATTAAAAAATGCTGTGCCAGGATTTGTCCTAGGGATATTTCCTCTTGCCTCCATTCCTTTACTTGTGCTTTTTTTTCTTCTTGGCAAGTTTGGAAGGAAATCTGCGGTAAATGATTCTGGGGATTTTGTTGATATTTTCCTACCCAGACAATTTCACTATCTGATTCATGGCGAAAAATACTCATCACACCCATGCAGTTTTGATGGTAGCCAAGTGGTATTAGTAAAAGTCCGCGAATTTTTGTTTGTTCAAAAGCAGCAGCCAAAACAGATAACTCGCTTTCTTGATAAAGATCAGAAATTGCCCAAATTCCCTCTTGGGGAGATTCTGTCATCCAGTGCTGTTGCCAACATGGATGTTGTTCAATCAAACTATGTGGAAATGATTGTGGTAATTGGGGTTGCTCTCCCCAAGTATGTAACTCACCTGTAGACTGGAGATAAATTCTACCTCCACAACCTCTCAATGCTAAGGCTGTTGTTGCTAATGCCTCTCGTAGTTGTCTCGTTGGGAGTGAGTGCAGTTGGGTAATTACTTGGTTGATAATTACTTGACGCTGTTGTTCAATGTCGATTTGCTGAGATAATTGACTGTGAGCGATCGCGATCGCAATTTGATCGGTAAGTTGCTGCAAAGCCCGTAATTCCCGCTTCAATATTGAACGAGGTTGACTGTGGTGCAACACCAACAAACCCCATAATGATGGCTCATCTGAGTGTTGTGGGAAAATAGGGATGACTAAGGAAGATTGTATCCCCATCGCTTTTAAGTATTCCAGATGCCAAGCATCTACAGGTCGAATTTGCACATTCCCATCACCCGGTAAAATTTCCCCAGTCTCCGGATGTTCAAGCAAAGATACTCCCATTTTCCCAGCCGCAACATCCACTATCACTCGCTGTCTGGTTTTGTGAGCAAACATCTCTTTGATATGGGCGAGCATATTATCTGCTAAAAAATTTAATCCCAACAGAGATGGTAATTTTTCCTCGCACACTGACTCCGCAATTACTTTCCCGCTACCATCAGGCTCGAATCGATAAACCATGATTCTATCTGTAGGCAAAAAACTACGAATATCTATCACCACAGCTTCGAGAATTTTTTGCAGTTCGAGATTTTTTCTAATTCGGTTTATAGTTCTTTGTAATAATGTTTCTTGGTCAAAAATTTTCTCTTGATTGGTAATGCAGTCATCTGATTTCATCGTTGCTATGTATTTATGGTGAAATATAAAAATATTCTGAATTAATTGCCATTTTAAGCATTTATATGTTTTATGGCAGTGCGAAAAACGCTGAAGTATCGGCGATATCAACTGTAATTATTACTATTTGTTTCTTTGACTAATTACGTAAAAATAAGTATTTTGATGATGAGGCGAGATAGGTTAAGTTCTGGTTAAGGAGTAGATTTACTGCCTATATGATTATCACTTCCACAGATGTTTCAACTATTAGTAATTCCTAAACAGATGTTACTTGATGCAAATATGAATTACGCAGTTGAGTACGGACATTCATAATAATTTTACCTAAATGATTTTCACCTTGGCGATTGGCACCACAACCCCAAAAATAATCACAAGGCGAATCTTCGATGAGGATTTCTTCTTCAGTTGCCAGCAGAACTGCGCGAATATCTGCATGGCTGAGAAACTTTTGTAATACAGCTTTTTGCATGACTGATATTTTGACTATATCCCAATCTGGACGCAGACAGCGATCGCAATTACGTCCTAATGCGGCGGCAATCTCTGGAGTCTTAGCTGCATGGATACTGGGGATAATATACTCGTCTACACTGCCGACAAACTTTTGAGCTTGGTAATAATGCTCAACGGTAGCCCAAAAAACTCCTTCCATTTCGATTCCGTGGGGCGAAAAGTTAGAAAAACAGCCGTAAGCATCACCAGCTTTGTAAAAGTAAATTGTCATTGGTATATTTTGTATTTTTTGTCAAAACTATATTTTATCTCCAATATTAATTATGCCTGTGAATGTTAGCTCAGAATATTGACTTTCTTTCTTTTACCTTTTGTCTTCTTACAAAGTTAGAGGTGACGGAAACCGACACCCTCTACTTTGTGCTTTTTACTTTTGCCTTGAGGTACTACAAACTTCCTTCTTCCCAACTCATGGGACAAGAATATTCAGAAAACGCCGAAACATCGTCATTTGCTTCTTTACTTTCTGCATCTAAGACGTTAGTCACTTTGTTGTAAATATCTTGAGCTTCTTGGGGAGAGTCGCCAATACTTGTTAATCCTAATTTGCCAAATTGCGATAGACAACCCATTAAGTGAAAAACACTACCTGTTTCGGTTCCAGTTTCAAAATGTAAGCGGTGGTGGGCGATAATATCCATCAAATCATTGGGTAATAGTCCCTTATATTTATCTTTTTGTAAGTTATCGGTAGCAATGTAATATTTCGCTCGTCCTTGTTGACTATAAAATAAACCAGTTGCTAGGTCATAACGACCATTAGTTAACAACTTTAAGGTCATAAAAGGATGGGTAGTACCACCTTTACGGAGGTTAATTTCTATTGCTTGAATATCCCATTCCCCATTGTCTTTTTTAACAGTAACAAAGTCCACTCCGTAGCGTTCGAGTGCCCCTTTATCTGCTAAATTTTTACCGATTTTTAATCCTAATTCCTGTAACTTTAAGCGATATTCGACATCGGCTGGAAAGCGACAACCAAGATAAATTTGACCATCGGGACCACCTAAAATTTGGTCATGGGTTGATAATATTTCCACCTCTCCTGTAGGAGTAATTCGTCCTTGCACACTGGGCGATCGCTTAATTTCGCCTTCAACAAATACTTCCACAATTGCACCTAATTCGGCAATGCGACTGGAAAAATTTTCCCAAGTTTCTTGACTGGCTTGAAAACGCATTTCGGCAAAGCTATTCAATATGGCTGTCACTCTTTCCACATGACTACCTTGAGGTGGTGCTAAATTAGCAACAGGTCGTACATCTAAAATGGCATTTCCTTCCCCAGAAATCCCTTCATTTAGCTTCACAACCATCCGTTGTAGGCTTGGTTGTCTTTCCCAAAGTTCTGCTGCGGCTGTGGCTAATTCGGCTGCACTCCACACTCTTTCGCTACCGTCGGGATGGGGTACTCCTGATTCGGCAAATATTTGTCTGCTACCGCTTTTTGTTCCCCAAATTTGCAAATCTGGGGCGGCTGCATATAATGGTACGCCTAATTTTACTGATAATTCTGCTTCTAAATCGGTGGCATTATAGCAAGCCATAAATGCTTTATTGATTCGTACAGCGTGACGAATTCTTTCTAATAAACGGGGACGTTCTAATATTTTTTGACTGAGGGGTTTTTGGGAGGAATCGTAGGTAGAAAGCAGCAATAAACGATTGCGGGCATGGGAAAAGGGAATCCCCGGTAGTAGTTGTAAGTAATAATCAATGATGCTGGGGTGTAGCGGCATTGATGTTACATAAATTAATCTTGTGCGGGGATTACGCAAGCGAATTAAAGAAAATAATAGTCTTTCTTCGTAATGTTCGCAGCCTTCAACTTTTTTGAGTTCGCGCTGGTCTATACTCAGCGAAGGGATGACGACAATATCAGCATCACTATTATCAAATAGTTCGATAGTTTTCCAGCGATCGCGTAAACTCAGTTGCAGTTGGCGAAATTCATGAAGTTGTGCGCTTGTCGCCTCTATGTGCGAGATATTTGCGGTTTGCATCAAATTAACCCCCTGATTACGCAACTGTTGCGCTTGTGATTTTCCTCATTTTGGGGGATGAAAATCGTCAAATCCTCTTTTCCCCCTTTACCCATGTACCTTTGCTGTGCAATTTTAAGCCATAATGCTTACTTCCAATCTTTTCCGATACGGATAGTAACATCAGATTCAAGTTCGCCTGTAGCCGCAACCTCAACTTGACCTAAACCAAGAGCTTTTTGCACTTGTTCCCCCAGGGAGCGATCGCCTTTTTGCACGATAATTTGGGTATCATGTTGCGAGTTTAACCAATCGGGGGCGGCGTAGGCTTTGGCAAAACCTTTCTGCTTTAGGGCATTCAGAACTTTTGCGGTTACTTCTGGCTTGGCGGCAGCATTTTGAACGGCAATTTTGAGGTTCGGTACAGGAATGACTTTCGGTTGCATTCCGGCAATTGTGACACCAGTATAATCACTCAGTAATTTAACTTGTCCAGTTAAATCAATCCAATAACTGTCCGGATCAGCACTCAAACGACTGAAAATTCCCGGTAACATAGTCATTTGGAAATTATCGCGCTCCACAGTCGCAGAAAAATTCACAATCGCCATCATTTCTTCGATCTTCAGATTGGTATCGAAGTATTTTCGCATGACGCGAATTAATTGCGGCAACCTAGGGGTAATTGTCGGACTCGAAAGTCTCTCACGCAATGCCTTTAATAACGCTTGCTGGCGCTGAACACGAGGTAAATCTCCACTTTTTGCTTCTCGAAAACGAGCAAATTCTTCTGCTTGTTCGCCGTTGAGATTTTGCCAGCCTTTGACTAAATTGGCAGAAACACCTTGGGAACTGCTTTGATTTTCCACCGATGCTGGAACAAACACCTCAACCCCCCCCAATTGATCTACTAGCTGACGCAAGCCACTGGGAGAAATACGAATATAGCGATCTATGGGAGTATTATTTAAAGTTCGGCTAATCACACGTGCCGCCAAAACTGGACCACCTTGAGCATTAGCATCCGCAACCTTGTTCAATCCTTTTTCCGGAATGGCAATCATCGTATCTTTGGGAATCGATAGCACCCTGATTGACGGATTCTGGGAACTTTGGGGGTCTAGACGGATTAAAAGCATTGTATCGCTTTTGCCCGAAAAACTTTCTGGTGAACCATCAATACTATTGGGTACAGGTTCAATACCCATCACCAAAATATTCATTGGGCGAGTCAGCTTGTATTCGGCAATATTACTCCACACATCCGCAGGTAATTGGGTTTTTTCCGCCTCTTTACCCGACCATTGCAACTCCTCATCGCTCCGGTCTACTGTACTCCACAAGGGAGTCCACAGTGCCAATGCCGATACCAACAAGCCTGATAGAGTGAACCCAACGGAAATAGTTAGTATCCAAAATAACCAGCGTGGTATTGACAAACCTAGCCGTTGGTAAAGCTGGCTAGGGATAGAACCCTCTGTGCCTGAGGATTTACGGGCAATATTTTCTGAATATGTTGCCATCGCTACATCTGGAGATGATTCCGAATGTACTCGTATTTCTTGATCTTCCAACCAATCTTCTTGTCGTCCTACTTGTTTAACCACGATTATCTCCCCACTCAACCTAAACCAATTCCTGGAATAAATCCTCTCTCGCCAGCTTTATATATCAAAGACTGATCCAAAGCAATAACTTATCTTCTCTACAGGTCATCTTAATGCAAGCTAGAAAACTTGCCAGTGGCAGAACTAGCATTACACTGGAGAAGTTTGCTCCGTGCAACTTCTTGATAATGTTTTAAATTTATTAGATTCGGTCTCAGAATATGAGCAATGTATTTTTTCCTGTCATCCTTGCGGGCGGTAAAGGTGAGCGTTTTTGGCCCCTCAGTCGTCGCGATCGCCCGAAGCAATTTTTATGCCTCGATGGCACTGATAGAAGCCTCCTACAAGCAACTGCCGACCGATTGCTGGAATTTGCCAATGGTTGGGATAACTTGTGGGTAATTACTTCTAGCATGATTGCACAGGGGATTCGGGAACAGCTACCCGAATTGCCATCTCATAACTTACTTGTGGAGCCACAAGGAAGGGATACGGCAGCAGCTGTTGCTTGGACTAGTTTAGAAATTCAAAAGCGTTATGGAGACGATGCAATTATTGGCTTTTTCCCGGCAGACCATTGGATTGCCGACCAAAAAGTGTTTGCACGTACATTAAACGCTGCTTCCCAACTGGCAGCAACCACGGATGCGATCGTGACGTTGGGGATCAAACCGACGTTCCCTTCTACGGGCTATGGCTATATCGAGCAAGGCGAAAAGAAAGGTATCTTTAATGACTTGCCAGCTTATCATGTCAACCGCTTTACTGAAAAGCCCAACCGGGAAACTGCGGAAACTTTTTTATCTACGGGTCGGTTTAGCTGGAATAGCGGTATGTTTGTTTTCAGGGCGGGTGTTGTTCTCCAGGAACTACGCCTTCATGCCCCGGAAATTATTGAACTCCTGGAAAAAAATGGTGCGGATATTTACCCTCAATTGCCTAAGAAGAGTATAGACTACGCTCTCATGGAAAAGACAGGTCTAGCATATGTGTTACCTGTAGAATTTGGTTGGGATGACTTGGGTGATTGGAATGCAATTGAGCGTTTGTTGAAAACGGAAGATTCTCCCAATGTGGAACTGGGGACTCATGTCGGATTAGATACAAAGGGAGCGATAGTTTACGCCGCTAATAAGGATGATGTAGTTGTCACCATCGGTATGGAGGATGTTGTGATTGTACGCGATCGCAATGTCACCCTGATTGTCAACAAAGACCGTACCCAGGAAATTAAGGAAGTCCTCAAAACTCTCCAAAGCGATTCCAGATTTCAAGAGTTACTGTGAGTTAAATCAAAGATGAGCTATATCTCTGTAATTATCTCAGCCAATTTTAGAACTCTTGACAGAAGCGAAAAAACTATATATCTATTATAACTTGACTGTAAGGGAGAGGGGAAAAGGGTATAAGGGAGACAAGTATGGTGATGTGGTGATGATTTCTCAGCAAAAATTCCCAAATCATCTCACAATTAGGCAGTGCCATTTTTTCAGTTCCCGGAATTTTCCATTTCCCATTTCCCAGTTCCTTCTTCCTATTCCCCATTTCCACACCATGTTCCTCACCCAAACGGTTCCTCGACAGCGCGAAATTATTGAAGTCCTTTTCCGTAATGGTTGGGACTACATGCGAAAATTACTCACAGGTGGGAAATCAGAAGACCCTCAACTGCCCACACCTGCTGTTTTAAAAAAGATTTTTATCGATTTGGGACCTGTTTACGTTAAACTCGGTCAACTACTCTCAACCCGTCCTGATATTCTTAGTCGTGCTTACATTGAGGAACTGTCAACACTACAGGACGAAGTTCCCCCGGTTGCTTGGACGGAAGTTGAGGTTTTGATTCGCAAGCAATTAAAACGACCTCTAGAAGAAACGTTTAAGCAGTTAAACCCCGTTCCCGTCGCCGCAGGTTCCATTGCCCAAACCCATCGTGCTACCCTAGCGGATGGTCGTGAAGTCGCTCTGAAAGTCCAACGTCCGGGTATTGATGTCACAGTTGCTCAGGATATAGCTTTAATACAGGGTATCGCTGATTTAGTTGCCCGTACCGAATTTGGTCAGAATTACGAAATCAAATCGATCGCTGAGGAATTTTGCAAAGCTTTAGAAGCAGAATTAGACTTTACCCGTGAGGCTAGCTTCACTGACGAATTGCGGCGTAATTTGTCCCAGAGCAAGTGGTTTGATCCCCAACAAATTGCGATCGCTCAAATATATTGGGAATTAACGACACCAAAATTAATGGTGATGGAATGGCTGGATGGAGTACCCATTCTCTCGGCACCGATTGCTAGTGATAATAGTACCGATACTGATGGCAAAGACCCTATTGCTGAACGCAAAGCCATCACAACTTTACTATTTCGCGCCTTTTTCCAGCAACTATATATAGATGGATTCTTCCATGCTGACCCTCATCCAGGCAACTTATTCTATCTGCAAGATGGTCGTGTTGCTATTTTAGATTGTGGCATGGTGGGAAGACTCGATCCCCGCACTCAACAAATTTTAACTGAGATGTTGCTGGCAATTGTTGATTTAGATGCACAACGTTGTGCCCAATTAACTTTACAACTTGCGGATTCAAACCAGCCAGTAATTATGGCACGCTTGGAAAGTGACTATGACAGAATGTTACGAAAATATCACAATGTCAGTCTAACGCAAATCAACTTTTCCCAAATCATTTACGAACTTCTGCAAGTTGCCCGCAATAACAAAATTCGCCTTCCCAGTAACATGGGTTTATATGCCAAAACCATCGCCAACCTCGAAGGTGTTGCCCGTGGCTTTAACCCTGAACTCAACTTCTTTGACGAAATCAAACCTTTATTAACGGATTTATTTCGCCGTCAGTTGTTGGGTGATAGTCCTGTACGTTCCTTGCTACGTACTGCCCTTGATCTCAAAAGTCTCTCGCTGCAATCTCCCCGTCAGATTGAGTCATTGTTAGATAGAGTTACATCTGAAACACTGCAATGGAATATTTCTATCCGGGGATTGGATAGTTTACGCCGCACTACCGATGCTGCTGCCAATCGGCTTTCCTTTAGTATCCTCGTAGGCTCACTGATAATGGGTGCAGCAATTATTTCCAGTAATCCCAGAACGCCTGAGTTGTCCTTACTGAGTAATATTTTGTTTGCGGCTGCAAGTTTGCTTGGCTTGTGGCTGATAATTAGTATTTTGCGTTCCGGGAGGTTAAATTAATCATCCCCATAAATTCAGATGGGGAGATGGGGAGATGGGGAGATGGGGAGATGGGGAGATGGGGAGATGGGGAGATGGGATGATTTAGCTTAATTTTGAACGAAATACTAATAGTTTCAGCCTCTAATTCATCCCGCATTTATGCAATGCCAAAAACCAATCGTATCATGTTCTCATGTTCGGATAAGCGCTTACAATTAAAATTTCTCCGCGTCCCCGCGTCTCCAAGTCTCCGTGTCAGTCTTAATAAGAAGTATGCAACCGGATATGATATTACTTCAACAACTCTTCACCCCTTCGATACAATTCCTTAGCATAATCTGTCCAAGTTCCCTGTCCCCAATAGCGAAAACAACTTGTTTGTACCAAAAAGTTATATAGTAATGCTTGTTGATAATCTTCGCGCTGTCTTACTGATATATCTTCTGCAATTAAGCGATCGTATTTAGCGTGAAACATGGCGCTCAATTTATTCATTGGTTCGAGAACATTTTCATACCCTTTTACCCAACTCAAATCATTTGTCCAGGAAGCTCCATCAATATGAAATTGATGGTCATTTGCTTGCAATTCTTGAATAGCATTGTTAACATCTGTTGGTGTTACATGATCTAAATTTACAAGCTGCCAAATTTTATGTTGTTGTACTGCTTGTACTGTCGGATACTCTTCAGGATTTACACCTTTTGCTTCAATTAATTCCAAATATTCAGTCCCATTCATAGCCACAGTACCCTCATAATTATTGCCAGAATCACGAATTTCATGATATATCCGCAAGAAGTCGCGGGGAAATTCATTCATCATTACGCCACCATTTTCACCATCAGCAATTTGTGTGACTAATGAAGGAATCTGAGTATTCCCAACTCGTTGTTTATTTCTACCTTTAGCCTCAAAATATGGCTGCATTTGAGCAACTAACTTTGTATCCGAACCTTGGGTTTTAATTAATGCAGTAATACTGATAGTTTCACCTTGAGAATTACGGGCAAATAATCGATTAGGAATATATTTTTGGTCATGATTTAAACCCGAACCATCCAAATTTTCCACCGAATGTTCCTGTACCATTAACCATTTGTAACCACATTCTTTCAAAGCTTTAATATATTCAAATATGGTATCTGGATGGTTAGGTAAATGCATTTCTGGAGGTGAAAAACCTTTTACTCTTTTTAAGGCATCGTAACCAAAAATTGCTGCAAAATGATGTTGCCAAGCTTGAATATGTAACTTGATATCGGGAATTGGTGTCGAAGGAACAACCGCATGGCTCCACATTGTTCCCAACCATTCCACATAGGGTTGATATTGGGAATCGCAAGTAATCCGCTTGAGGTTATTAATAATATCTTCACGTTGCATTTGTCGCAAACCCCAAAGCAAATTACCCGAATAATCAAGCATAATGCGGGGATTACAACCTTGAGAAATCAAATCGGGTATAAATTCACCAATCCGGCTATAACACCAAGCGAAAACACTGGCGTTATGGTTATCCCCATCATGGGGATGTGCAAACATATGCTGAAGATTGCTAATTAGTTCACCATTTATACCTGCGGGAATTGTCGGTTGGTGCATGTGAAGAGCGCACGCAAAGACAGATGTAATATTTTCTAGATTTAGATTTGTGGTGTTTAAAAATACTGGTTCACTGTGGTTTGTAACTAAAGAAATTTCGTCTTCCCAGCCACAAATATTGGGATAATGGAAACGGGTTTCATTCAGTGTCGGCAGATTGCTGGAGGAGATAGTTGCAGTCATGAATATAATCTCTGACGGTCTGCAATTTATTTTCACCCATGATTTTGATTACATCGGTAAGTCTCTAAATAAATTAATACTCTGCTTACATCCATCACTCAATTCTGGGACAACTACAATTCTTAACTGATTCTCAGCCAAACTTCAGGTTGACCAATTTTAATAATAACTAAGCGCCCATGATTAAGAATACAAAACCATGAATAAAAAACTATGAATGAAAAAGACTTATAAAATTAGCTTTTTTATCTTTGTTCGACAGGATATTTATTTAGCGACGCAATACTAGCTGCCCGATCGCCATGAATTGTTACATAATGTAAATATAAATGAGAACTAGGCGATACTTTCTGCAAGCAAGTGGAGCGATGTTTTTGATTACCTTGCCAGCTTGCTATTCAACTCGGAGGACAAACACCATGACAGCATCAAAAGATCAATATGAAGTCACGAAAACAGAACAAGAGTGGCAAGCAATTTTAACACCTGAACAATTCCGTGTTTTGCGTAAACATGGCACAGAACGGGCAGGTACAAGTCCCTTGGATAAAGAATACGGGGAAGGTACTTACTATTGTTCCGGATGTGGACAAGCACTGTTCACTTCTGATACAAAGTTTAACAGTGGAACAGGATGGCCCAGCTTTTTTGCGCCCATTGAAGGTGCGATCGCAACTACAACTGACAAATCCCTGTTCATGACGCGGGTTGAAGTTCATTGTAGTCGTTGTGGGGGACACTTAGGACATGTCTTTGGTGATGGTCCTAAACCAACGGGACAACGCTATTGTATGAATGGAGTATCG
This sequence comes from Calothrix sp. UHCC 0171, assembly GCF_034931845.1. NCBI lineage: Bacteria > Bacillati > Cyanobacteriota > Cyanophyceae > Nostocales > Calotrichaceae > Calothrix > Calothrix sp. UHCC 0171. The sequence continues at coordinate 38,447 of NZ_JAYGHN010000036.1, read as the reverse complement.
TTAAATTTCGTCAAAAAAAGCGATTAGTTTTTAGTATTTATCCCACGACTAAAAGTCGTGGGTTGGATTCTTTGACAGTAGCGATGAGCAATTCGGAAATGACAGATGCTGACGCGGTGATTAGTTTTTATGCACCAAAATCATCCTGTGATTATGCAAAACCTGATTGCCAATCAAACACAAGGACGTTTTCCATCCTTTGAGTAAACCATCTCTGAAACCTTGGGTGGTTGCTCGCCAATATGAAACCTTAGCACTCGCTGCTCTATAATCCTATCGGAATTTGTGACGCGATCGAACTGTCTTCTGTGTTCTGCCCAAGATTCAATCAATGCAGTCTCCACAAACCGACTAGGGTCTGACACATCCTGATATAATCCCCATTGAATTGCACCATCGCGACGGCGAATCCTTGCTAAGGCTTGCATGGCTAGGGTAAACTCTTCTGCTTGATTGGGATCGATAGAATATTCTAGCGTTACTAAAACTGGACCATCATTTGGGCAAGGTTCAAAAGCATGAGTTGGTTGATCCCAATGCAGTGATGAGCGTAAATCAAGTAATTCTGAGCATTTGAGGCGAAATTTTGCCGTGACAACGATACCGACAAGCAGCCCAATCCCGGCAGATGCTAACGATATTGAGATGCCGTAACGTTGGGCTATAGTTCCCCATAATAGACTCCCCAAGCTCATACTGCCCTGAAACACCAACAACTGTACCGCTAAGGCTCTAGCTTTTACCCAAGCAGGAACAGCGCTTTGTGCTGCCACATTCAAACTTACCATCACACCCAGCGATGATATCCCCACAAACAGCATCACCGCACAAATTACCAAAAAGTTACGTTGGGAAGACAATACCAGTATCATCAAACCCATAACAGCCGAGCAACCAGCAACTAACCGATCAATAGAAAATTTTTTCCTGAATTGAGGCAAGAGAAAGGCACCAGCTAAACCACCAATTCCCCAAAAGCCCAAAATGACACCGTAACCCAAAGCATCAAGCTTTAACTCATATCGTCCCAGTAATGGCAGCAATGCAAACAAAGAACTCGCAAAAAATATGTAAGCAATTGTTCGATATATTACTGAATGAAAAACAGGAGCGTGGCGCACATAACGCACTCCGGCTTGGATTGCTCCAACTACACGTTCGGTTGGTAAAGCACTTTCTTGGGGAATCCGCTTCCAATGATAGATAACCCAAATCACACTAATAAACGTAGCGGCATTCAGTAAAAAAACTACTCCAACCCCAGAGACAGCAATAATTATACCTGCTATTGCTGGACCAATCGATCGCGAAAGATTGACAACTATACCGCTCAGTGTGACGGCTTGGGGAAGTTCTTCCCTGGGCACGAGTTCGGGGGTTACAGCTTGCCATACAGGTAGATTCATCGAACTACCAATACTCATCGCAAAGGTTAAACCCAGGAGAAGCCAAGGTGTAGTGATATTTGCCATAGTCAGCACACCCAATAGGAATGCAACTCCTAACATCCATACTTGCGTCCATAAAAGCATTTTACGGCGATCAATAACATCCGCGATCGCACCTGCGGGAAGTGCTAGTAAAAAGAAAGGTAAACTGGATGCCGCCTGCATCAGCGCCACTAATATTGGTGAATTTGGTGCAAGTGTCGTCATCAACCAAGCTGCACCCACATCATGCATCCAAGTTCCAACGCTGGAAATCGCCGAAGCAATCCATAAGGAACGAAAAACTTGTTGTTTGAGTGGACTCCACATTGATGTCGGTGTCGATGCTGTTGATACTGTCATATGAGGAGAGAACTTAAATAAAAAACAAATTAAACCTAAGAATTAATTTTAATGGTGCTGGTAATCAATTCTTACTTCACAAAACCATTCCATTACAAGTTGCAAAGATATGATTCCAACTTTAGACAATGAAGTATAAAATTCTTGGAGGAAATTTCCGAAACTCAGTGCATCTGCCATTTCTACCACGGGATTCGGGCAATTCTTAGAGGGTAACAAAGCAAGAAATAAATTAACTTTTCAGCCTCATCTGGAGTTAGACACAGCAATTATGACAACAATTAATTGGTTTTGGGTGATTGTATATATTTGAGATATCTGTAAAATACCAAGCAGTATTAGTTTTGGTTGTTGATGATGTTCCTACGTCAAAAACGGAAGAGATTTATAGCTTTGGTATTAGCCATCACATTACTATCCTTTGGCTGCTTACTTAATAAGCAACAAGCCACTCGTGGTAATGGCATTAATGTTATTCTGGCGATCGGTGATGGCATGGGATGGGAAATGGCTCGTGCAACAGCAGTTGCTTCTGGTTCTCCCATGTACACAAGTGGTAAAGGACAAGGTTTAAATTTTCAAAAATTAACTGGGTATACTCTTGCCACAACCTACGGAACAATAATTCAAGGCAGCAATGGTAAATTCTCGGCGGGAAACTCTGCACTTGATGGTTTAAATCCTACCACCGGTAAAAGTTCTGTCTTAAAGGGATTTAATTTCAATCCAGCTTTCCATAATGGTGATTCTGGCAATCTGATTGGTTACGATGCTGCTCGTGGTGGAATAAATCCTTGGACACCCGGCAATGACAAAGAATATATTAAACAAAATCCTCCCGATTCTGCGAATACAGCAACTACCCTTTATACAGGTGTAAAGACTTATAATAATGCACTTGGTGTAGATATCTACGAACAAAGGCAGACGACGATTTTAGAACAAGCAGCACGCCAAGGCAAATCCATAGGTTTAGTCACCTCTGTTCCAATTAACCATGCAACTCCAGGTGCGGCTGCTTCATTTGTAAATCGGCGTAATAAATATAGCAACCCTAGTCCCGATTTAGATAATATTCTGCAACAAACTTTAACTATATTTAAACCTACAGTTTTACTTGGTGGCGGTCATCCCCTTGATTTAGACAATGATACGCCAACGGGAGGAGCGTATAACTGGAATTACATTGATAAGTTTACCTATTATGAACTCACAACAAAACCCAAATCTAATTCCTACGGTTACACATTTTTAGAACGGGGCAAAAATGCCACCAAAACTTTACTAGAAACAGCAGCACAAATTGATCCGAATCAAGGGGAAAAATTATTAGGATTATATGGCGCTCGCGGACAAAATGGGAACTTACCTTTTAGTACAGCAAATGGTGACTATAGTAGTGCTGGTTTAAGTAGTGCTTCATTATTTTCGACAACTGATGAAAACAATCAGATTCCCCTACCAGACAAAGTACGTCCTCTCAATCCTGGCGAAACTGATGCCAAATTTATCCAAAAAGAAATTAATGAGAACCCTACCCTGGCAGATTTAAGTCAAGCGGCTTTAACTGTTTTGTCAAAAGATAAAGATGGTTTTTGGTTGATGGTAGAAGGAGGAGATATTGATTGGGCAGCTCACGATAATAATATAGATAACTTAATCGGAACAGTCAAAGATTTCGATCAAGCTGTAGGAACAATTATTAACTGGATTCAGAAAAATGGTGGTTGGGAAAAAAATTTATTAATTGTCACCGCAGATCATGATCACTATTTAACTCTGAATCCAAATTTCCGCCAATTGCTAGCAAAATTTGGTGCCGAAGATTTAACTTACAAAAAACATAAAACTGAAGAAGCAGGTCATTTTTGGGGTAGTGACTCCAAGCTGAAATATGGTTGGGGCAGGCATAGTAATAATTTAGTGCCTGTTTACTACCAAGGTGGTTCCATCAGCCTCGACAAATATATCGGAAAAGAAATTAATTTTGTGAACCATCCCCCAGGAGCTAGTGAAAAAACTTATCAAATTCCTGGTGTTGCTGGTGCAGTAGACCAAAGCCATATCTATCAACTGATGCTAGAAACAATTAATGCCCCCGCACCAAAAACATAAAACTGTATATATGCAGTCACTTTTGATGCTTAGGCTTAAGTTAAGGTTGGATTATTTTCAAGTCTTCTAAAGACCAAAATTTAGAAACTACTTTCTCTAATTTTGTGAAATTTTTGTGGAATAACCCATGAATAAGACAGCAGATATGTCAGAAAGCATTTGTAAAGTAAATATGCAGCCCGAACAACATTTGCTGTCTTCAGTTGGCAATACCCTTCTATATCAACTGAACTATTTCAGTTGTAACTCTGCCTCGCCCACAACTTGCTCTCCTGATTCACCTAAAACTCGTGAGTAGAATAATCCTGCCAAGATTGCACCGAAAATGGGAGCAACCCAAAACATCCATACTTGTCTAAACATTTCGACTCCAGCGAAGATTGCCGGACCGGTACTACGAGCAGGATTAACGGATGTATTGGTGATGGGAATACTAATCAAATGAATCAGTGTCAGCGCCAAACCAATAGCAATTGGTGCAAAGCCTTTGGGGGCACGACCATCTGTTGAGCCTAAAATCACAATTAAAAAAACAAAGGTAAGTACAACCTCGGTAATGAAACAAGCAATCAGTGAATAACCTCCAGGAGAGTGTACTTCAAAACCATTTGTCGCTAATGGATTAGAACCAGAAAGTGTAAATCCTGGTTTACCTGTGGCAATTAAATAAATTAGACCTGCGGCGATTATTGCTCCTAATACTTGGGAAACAATATATGGAAGCAATTCAGACCCCGGAAAACGTTTTCCTGCCCACAAACCAAATGATACGGCTGGGTTCAGATGACAACCAGAGATATGACCGATTGCATAAGCCATAGTCAATACTGTGAGACCAAATGCCAAAGAAACGCCTACGAAACCAATTCCTAATGCATTGGTTTTTGCATCTGGAAATGCTGCTGCAAACACAGCACTTCCACATCCACCAAGAACTAGGACAAATGTTCCAAAAAGTTCTGCAAGGCAACGTGTAAAAAGTGATATCATTATTCACTCCGTATTTTACTCAATTTTTTAATGGCTTGTTTAGTTTTAATTTCGCACCATTTGGTCTAATCTCTGTCTATATTTTCACAGCAACATCTTTAAAACTAATAATTTTGTGATGTAAGTATATAGAACAGAAAATAGGAGATGTATAGGTTGATCAATTCAGTATTGTAGATTTTACAATCTGTCTTAGCAACGGTGAATCAAACTAGATTGAAAATAATGCTATATAATCTGACAATATCTTATTACAAAGCATCTATCTCAAGAGAGATTTTACTCTGATTTCACAACTTTTAAAAACTTATTTAAAATTATTTAACAAAAGTTTTTAACATGATACACAATAGTTTAAATTTTCAATTCCGATAAATACAAAGTTGCTAAATCCGTGGTGTTGCAACAAGTCTAACGGCAGTAATCATAAATTAAAGTATTAACAATGGCAGAACTTTGCAGGTATCACATATGTTAGATAGTCAATGTAATAGTTTAGAAATATTTATAATTTACCCACTCCGATAGAAATCAGAATACTTTTGTTAATTAATATGATTATTCTAATTCAAAATATGTTTTTCCTTGGCGTTTCTAGTATTGGTGTATTTTTGACATCCATTACAGATGCGGCTCAGAAATACTAAGAACATTTGTGGCAGTTGTATAATATTAAGTCTGCCTAAATTACTACAATAAATACAGGGGTAGAGATTTTGAATTGCGAAGTTATTTGTTGGACCTGATATTAGTTCTGAAAGCCTAGCTCTGAATGAAATTTTAAAATAGGGTGGGTGCTTCCTCACTCCCCACCCATCAAACTACACCTTAAATTTCTCAGTAATTCGTCGCATTGCCTCCTCGACATTCTCCCGACTGTTGAAGGCAGAAATACGGAAATAACCCTCGCCCGCAGCACCAAAACCGGAACCAGGTGTGCCAACTACATTGGCGGTATTTAGCAATTTATCAAAGAAATCCCAACTCGAAAGATTATTTGGTGTTTTCAGCCAAACATAGGGTGCATTGACACCGCCATATACTTGAATTCCCGCAGCCGTCAATCTCTCGCGGATAATTTTGGCATTCTCCATGTAGAAGCTCACCAAAGCCTTGGTTTGTGCTTTGCCTTCAGAGGAGTAAACTGCTTCCGCACCACGCTGAATAATATAGGAAACCCCATTAAACTTTGTTGACTGACGACGGTTCCACAGTTTCCACAACTCCACATTTGTACCATCAGCAGATTTGGCTGTCAGGGTTTTAGGTACTACCGTCAATGCACAACGAGTTCCAGTAAAACCGGCATTCTTCGAGAAGGAACGAAATTCGATCGCACAATCTCTGGCACCTTCAATTTCATATATCGAGTGCGGTAAACTAGGGTCAGAGATAAATGCTTCATAAGCTGCATCAAAGAAGATAATTGAGCCGTTTGCCTTCGCGTACTCTACCCAAGCTTGTAAATGTTCCTTAGTTGCGGTTGCACCGGTGGGATTATTGGGAAAGCACAGGTAAATCAAATCGACTTTCTCTGTTGGTATCTGTGCGGTAAAGTTATTTTCGGCAGTGACAGGTAGATATACTAAACCTTCATATTCCCCGGCTTCGTTGGCATCACCCGTATGTCCCGCCATGACATTTGTATCTACATATACGGGATAAACTGGGTCGGTAACGGCGATTTTGTTGTTATCACCGAATATATCGAGAATATTACCGTTGTCGCATTTAGAACCATCGGAAATAAATATTTCCGATGCATCAATATCACAACCCCTTGCTTGGAAATCATGTTTCGCGATCGCTTCCCGTAACCAAGCATAACCCTGTTCGGGTCCATAACCTTTAAATCCGTTTCTTGTACCCATTTCTTCGACTGCTTTGATCATCGCAGTTCGGCAAGCTTCCGGCAATGGTTCGGTTACGTCACCAATACCCAAGCGAATGACTTTGGCATCTGGGTTCGCTTCTGCGAATGTATTTACTCGTCTAGCAATTTCGGGGAAGAGGTAGCCAGCTTTGAGTTTGAGATAATTATCGTTAATAGTAGCCATTTTGCTGAGTTGAGTACGGATTTAAGAAAACACCTAAAGATTAAAGTTTACCGTGCTTCGTAATCCCTAGATACAGCGTTTTTAATTTGGGTACGACTCTTTTAGAAAGAGGCAGAGTGGAGCTTATACCTTTTCACTTTATGAATAATACAGATAAGTGGGTAGGAATTTAGCACTGATTAACCCTATGAGAATCTATATTTATCATGATTTTGGTGAATTGGCATTAGACAGGTATTGGGAGGGGTTGAGGAGTAATAGAACAACAAGCTTGGGAAACTGCACCTTTGTATAAGGCAAGATGATTACGCTTATGCTCCTGGTGTAAATGAAAACGCCAATATTCATCCCAATTAGCACTAGTATAAAATGACAAATATATTCAGAAAATATACGTAATTTCTAATTCTCTTGACGTTCGTTGATGATTAGCATTCTTATTTGGGAATGATGAAACTATAGTATTCTACATTTTCAAAACCATGACACAAGAAAGTGTTTTACAGCGTGCCAAGCAAGGTGACGCTGAAGCGATCGCATCTGTTATTAACTATCTTCTCAAAGATAAGAACATACTTGCTAAAGTAATCAATCATCAAAATTTAAATTTAAAAATATTATTAGAATCTTCGCAAATTCTCGAACAAGATGAATCTATATCACTAATTTATAAATTAATTCAAAAATTAGAAATAAACAAAATTAAATCAATTCAAATATATGCTCTCAAAACGGGATGTGGCTCGGTAGTATGGGAGAAAGAAATATGCTTACAGGCTAGCGATAAAACCTCTCATAAAAATAATAAATATCAAAAAAGTAGTAAAAGTTCGGAAAATAAAAATAAGTTTAAGCTATATCCAGTATGGTTCCCTTATCCTATTAGCTGGATGAGGATGGCTTTACTTAGTACCATTGGACTACCCGGATTACCATTAATTATGATGGGTGTAGGTGTGATAGTATTATCTCTTAAAACTTATGATAAGAATATTCAATCTAACATGATGATTATTTTAGGAGTAGCATTTTTATTTATCTCTATACTTGTGATTTCTTTATTTTTCTTTATCGCAAAGTTATGTATTAAAAGCATATTTCCAAATTATGCAAAAAAAATATTCAAATACTCTCACAGTCTTTGGGAAGGTTTTTATGGAACTTTTGCGATCGCCGCATCTTCAACAGTTATGTTGGCAATGATTGTTGACGCTAATTTATCAGTTTGTCAGTTCATATATGCCAACCAAACAGAAGCATGGGAATGTGCAGGTAAGCAAACAGGAAGAATTGCTCGCGCAATCATTAATAGTATTGAAAAACAAAATTATTTTGGTGAAACTTGGTTTTTCCGATGGATGGTCATTACAGCATACTTGTATCAAATTGAGTATTTAACTAAAAATTACTTAATGCCGAAAATTTTACGTAAAAAAAATTAGTTATTGATATGAATGGGAGTTTAGATTTATTTCGCCACAAATCCAACTAAGTTGCTTGTGGCAACATCTTGATTATTGATATCAAATATTTTTTGTGTGCAATCCCAATCTCAGTCTGATTTTAGGTCTAACCGCAGACAATATCATAGACTATGTTGATTTTGCCAATACTTCTGCTATTGTTTGTACTAGTTGCTCAAGATTGACAGGTTTGACAAAGTAATGACAAGCACCTAGCTCAATTGCTCTTTCTTGATCGGTTTTAAATGCAAACGCAGAAACTATAATTACTGGAATCTGAGCATAAATTGATTTTTGCTTAATTTGTTTTAAAACCAAATAACCATCTGTTTCAGGTAATTTTAAATCTAGTAGAATTAGATGTGGCTGAAAATTATCCAATGTTGCAAAAACATCAGAGGCATCTGGTAGGCTTTTGACATCATATCGAAAATACGATAAGTAATCACTCAAAAACATCCGATTAATATCATTGTCTTCAATGAGTAATAATCGTGTTTGTGGAGATGAATCAGATAATGGATTACTTTGAAGTAATTGCGCTGTCATTTCTACCTATGCTGTTAGGCTAAAATTCAACGATAACTACTAGAATCGCTCCGCTTGATTTAGACTCTGAGAGTAAAAAGCAAGCTCGGTAATTACGACTATGTAAGCGTTTCGAGAATTGTAGGTGGATGGTTATTTTTTATACTAGACAATAGTAACTCATATTATCAGCTTCAGCAAAATTTCAATTCCTCAACTTGAAATTCATGCTTTTTATACTTTACCTAGAGGCTTTAACTTAGATTTGCATAATCTTTTTTGAGTCACAAAAATACAAAATACCGCCATCACAGCGATTACAGTTCCGGGTTCGGAAATTTTGCGTTTGGGTGGGGCTTGAGGCAATTTCAGGCGACTTAGATAAGGTTGAGTGTAAATTTGCTTGGTTGGAAAGGATTTGTCGGATTTTGGTGATTCCAAGTTATACAAATACACTCTTTTGCCATCAATTGTTTCCTCTGTGACTGTACTGGCTTGTTGAACTTGGCTAATGGTATTTTCTGCTTCTGCAAAAAAACGGCGTTGAATTTGATTCTTGTTTTTACGATTTTTACCGAGTACGTCTTGCAAACGCGGTGGCAGTTTTAAAGCGTCGTCTTTGACTGAGAATTTCGATGAATCCACTAATGATTGATATTCTTGATGGGGAATATTTTTGAGTGATGTCGCACCCACTGGGATAGCATTGATTGTGCTAATCAGTGCTAAAGCCAATATATTGGCGCTAATTTTGCTCATCTGACTGATTATCACTAACATGCATAACTATCCCTTAACTAATATCGGCTAGATATGGAATCTTGTATTCTGCGTAACACCAATTTATCAGTATTCTTGTAGTTTAACTTGGGATTCCTGGAAATTAAGAATACACCAGTAAACTTTTCGTGAAGTTGGCATAAAGAATTTACAAAAGATAGATTCATGGAGTTAGGGACTGGAAGCGGAAATTCGAGATGTGATGAAATTGGCAATATTTAACACTTCTAGATTCCGTACTTCTGCTAATGCAAAAATTCGGCAATACGTTCAACAGCGATTTCGAGAATTGATGGGTTGTGAACAAGGGCAAAGCGAACATAACCTTCACCAGATTTACCAAAACCGGAACCAGGAGAAACTGCAACACCAGTTTCCTTAACAAGCTTGGTACAAAAATCTACTGAGTTATGAGTCCAAGGTGCGGGTAACTTTGCCCAAACATACATGGTGGCTGGGGGTGTGGGAACTTCCCAACCGATACGATGTAATGCCGCAATAAAAGTATCACGACGTTGGCGAAAAATATTCACGGCTGTATCAACACCTGTTTGGCTACCAGTTAAAGCTGCGATCGCACCATTTAAAATTCCTTTATATTGGTTAAAATCGACTGCGGCTTTGACTTGTCGCAATGCCCGAATTAATTCGGCGTTACCAATGGCGTAGCCAATCCGAAAACCGCCCATGTTATAAGACTTAGAAAGGGTGAAAAATTCAATGGAAACACTTTTTTCCCTGTCAGCTTGGAGAATCGAAGGAACTCCTTTACCTTCAAAAATTAAATCGACATAGGGAAAGTCATGAACAAGAACAATATTATGTTTTTGACAGAATCTGACAGCTTCTTCAAAAAAGGCAGGGGTGGCGATCGCAGTTGTGGGATTATGGGGATAACTCAATACCATCATTTTTGATTTGGCGACAATCTCACTAGGGATATCCGCAAATACTGGTAAAAAATCATTCTCTGTTAGTAGTGGCATTGCGTATATTTGCCCAGATGCTAGATAAACACCGCCAACATGGGAAGGATAACCAGGGTCGAGGAGTAAGGCATAATCGCCAGGATTGAGAATCGCCAGTGGTAAATGTGCAGTTCCCTCTTGAGAACCAATTAGCGGTAATACTTCAGTTTCGGGATTAACGGGAATACCAAATTTTTGTTCATACCAAGTTGCCGCAGCTTTGCGAAATGCCTGTGTTCCGTGAAATAATAAATAGCCGTGGGTGCTAGGGTCATGTAAGGATTGCGCGATCGCATCGATGACATGGTTTTCTGTGGGTAAATCGGAAGAACCCAACGATAAGTCAATTAAATCTCGCCCTGCCGCCAAAGCTGCTGCTTTTGCAATATCCATATCGGCAAAAACATTTGATTGCAGGGGTTGTAGGCGTTGTGCGAACTGCATTTTTTTGGTGAATTGGAAAGTAGGTAATGGGTACTGGGGGCATTGGCTAGTGGCTAATGGGTATGGGCATGATTCTGTGTCCCTTTCCCCGATTAACCAATAAACCAATCGCGAATAACTAATTTAAATTAGCCTCAATAAAACTCAATAGCTTCTCTTTCCCGATCGCACCTTCAGTTGCAGCTAACAATTGACCATCGCGAACCAAGCGAAATGCAGGTACTCCTTCGACTTGATATTGTTTAACAGTGAGGGGGTTAGGATCAACTTCCATTTTGACAATTTTCAGGCGATCGCTAAAGTTACTTGCTGCGGTGTTAATCACTGGAGCCATTAACTTACAAGGTCCACACCAAGAAGCCCAAAAGTAAACTAATACGGGCTGCTCGGATTTTAAAACTTCTGTTTCAAATTCTGTATCTGTAATGGTAATTACACCCGTACTCATTGCAGTCTCCATTCAGGCGGCTTTTTCAAACTCAATACACACAATACTCTATCCTAATCTGTTACTGCGAAACCACTCAAGGGCAAATTTTTGACTTTTTTCAGTCAATAAAGAAAAATATAAGTTTGGGAATAGTTGCTTTTTGATAATTTTGACATTTCCCACAGCCTGTCACCTTAAATCTTGATGGCGCTGGGCTGAGAAGAAAATCCAACTTTTTATTGATTCAAAATGCTGAAAAAGTTTTGTTTGTTGAGATTCTTACTACTACCTGGCTATTTCATCGCTACTATTCCCGTTTCTGCACAGGTTCCCAAAGCTCCTGTTGTCACAGACGTGACTTCGTTGGAGAAGCAGCAAGCAACGACTCAGAACCCTAATAACTCGGATTCTGTTAAACAAAGATTACTTGAATCAAAGCAGCAGCAAAATGCCAACGCCGAAAAACCACAAAAACTAAATCCTCTGGAAACGAGATGGCGGAAATTTAAGCAAGAATTAGATATTTTGTTTGGGTTCTAAGGTGAAGCCAATAGACAAAATCCCACAACATACTACATATTGCGGGATTTTTGAAAATTCAATTTAATAATTCTTTACCTACATTTGGTCTAATTGCTTGCGAAGTGCTTCTAATTCGGCATCAACGACTTCTTCGGATTTGGGCACGGATGCTGCTGGTGGATTTGGGGGTGTTGTAGCTGTAGTGTCTCCAGTTAATTGGGGTTGATTCACCGGGGCTGCTGGAGCCAGAGAAAGTTTGAGCGCTTCCAGTTCATCGTCAACATCGCTACTAGCTTCTAACCTCGCGAACTGACTATCCAAATCGGTGCTGGCTAGCTCTCCGATTGATTGAGCGCGTGCCTCCTGCATCAATACTTTTTCCTCCATCCGCTCAAAAGCTGACATGGCGCTATTGGTATTCATGCCGCGCACCATACCTTGGAGTTGTTCCTGTGCCTTGGCTGCGGTAATTCGAGCTTTGAGCATTTCTTTCTTGGTTTTAGCCTCGGAAATTTTGCTCTCTAGCTGAATTAAGTTGCGCTTGAGACCTTCGACTTGGACAACTTGTTGTTCTAAACTGGCTTTGAGTGCGGTAGAAGATTCGTTAAAAGTTTTTTTACGTTCTAATGCTTGACGAGCCAGATTCTCATCACCTTTTTGCAGGGCTAGCTGGGCGTTACGCTGCCATTTGTTAACTTCGTTCTGGGCATCAGTGTACTGCTTTTCGGTACGTTTTTGTGCGGCGATCGTCTGAGCCACCCCTTGACGCAGCTGAACCAAATCTTCCTGCATTTCTAGGATAGCTTGTTCGAGCATTTTTTCGGGGTCTTCAGCCTTACTCACCATATCATTGAGGTTGGCACCGACAACTCTTTTAATCCGATCAAATAAACCCATAATTTTTTTTCCTTTGAGATTTACGCGCTAGTTTTGCAGTTTGCTTTTTACTATTTAATAACTACCTATTTAAATTTAATCCTTCCGGCTTGGTTCGCACCCCCATATCCATATATTCCTAAGATATGCTCCCAAATCCAAATTTGCCCATTGTTGCTTACTCCGTATCCTTTGGTGTGTTTGGCAACTTCGGCAAATCTTGCCCCCGATTGTTTGCTAATTGGGATTTCATGGCAGAAAGCTCATCATCTATGTTTTCGCTAGATGCTAAGGCGATAAATTGATTATCTAAATTGTCTGTACTTGTAATCGAAAGCACTTCATTTTGCGATTCTAATTGTACAATTTTATCTTCAACACGTTCAAAAACCCCAGTGCTTGTGGTTCCCGAAAGTTCGCCCATAAGTTCTTGGAGTCGCAGAGATGCTTGTGCAGAACGGGCACGAGCGATATACATGTCCTTTTTGTTTTTCACCTCAGCAATTTTCAATTCCAGCGATCGCATGTCTTTTTTTAGTGTAGCGACTACAGTATTTTGTTGCCCGATTTGGTGATTTAAACTGGTGGCAGTATCTTGGTAGGATTTGCGTTTGCTCAGGGCTTCGCGGGCTAGGGGTTCGTTACCTTGCTGGAGAGCAAGTTGAGCGCGTCGGTACCATTCCTCGGCGGTGGATTGGGCGTTGGCGGCTTGACGTTCGCTACGTTTTTGAGTGGCGATGGCACTAGCAACTGCTTGTCGGAGTTGGATGAGATTATCCTGCATCTCCATCACAGTTTGCTCCAGAACCTTCTCTGGGTCTTCCGTATTTGACACCCAACTGTTAACATTAGCCCGTACAACCCGCGAAATGCGATCGAAAAAGCTCATATCCACCTCCAGAAAAAGTAATGAGAATTATTGCTGGGTAATTAGTGTTGGGTAATTAGTAATTACCTCCAGTTTAGAAGTAGTGGGAAGAAGAAGAAAAAAAAGGAGAGAAAAAAGAAAAAAAGCAGAAACTCTTAACTCAGCACTCAACAATGCTTTTTACTCCCCTTAAGGTTGACGAATTCTCGCATTAATCCCCTTAGCTTTCATTTCATCAAGCAATCTTTGCGCTCCTTGTTTATCTTTCATTGCGCCCAGCAGCACTAACTTTTTATCACTTGACAAATATGCATCTTTAACCACTTTGCGGGCATTAGCTAAAGCATTGGGGTTATTATTCTCGGTGACTATGTGATAAAAACCATCGGCAGAAGGTTTAGCTTCGTCAATAGATATTTCTTCTACCTGTGTGGGTGAAGGAGAAACGGCAGTTGTTGGTGCTATTGGTGTTGGTTGTTGTGGAGGTTGTTCAGTGGGTATTTGATTTTGGGGTATTTGATTTGGAATAGCGGGAGGATTTTCTGGTGTTGTGGGAATTGAGGTTGATTTTGGTTTTAAACCAACAACATCATTAGGATTATTAACTTCGGGAAATTCATCTCTTGCCAGATTTGGGTATTTCGGTAAAGCTTTTATTTCTGCTGGAGTTTGCCCACTATTTTCAGTTGTGAGTGGATTTTCACTGGTAGTTGTGTTGTTGCCTTTTCCCAGTCCTCCATTCAATCCGAATGGTAAGCTTCGGTTCAGAATTGCATATGCCAAGATTAAACTTGCTGCTAATAATAACAGAATTGACCCAATACCTAAAGGGGAGAGAAGACTATCATTATTTGTTTTTGATCGTTTTTCATCTTTTGATGTGTCTTCAGTTAGGCTCCGCAGCAGTGCTTCTGATGATTCGAGATAGTCATCAGGCTGGCTGGTAGGTGGAACTTGAATTTCGGTGTGATTTTGCTCAGTTTTTGGCTTGTCTGCTGAGGCTATGTGACTGGGGATAATACTGCTGCTTGACGAAGGTGTATCTGATGTCGTGGGCAAACCAGTATTTACGCCATTTTCCGCCACTTTGGGCATAGGTGGAGGTGGTGGAGGTGTGGGAATTTCCGGCACATAGGTTAGAGGCACAGAAGAATAGATTGGAGGTGTTGGAGTTGGAGGATTTTCCAATTCTGAGCCTACTAGAGACTGAGATGTACCTTCTGCAATCTCATCCTTACTGCTTGTAACCGCAGAAGTCGCATATTGTAGTTGACTACTATGGGAATTGACCGATTGGGCTTGGTTAGATGTTCTAGATGTACCTCGCATTCGCCGGTATCGGGCTAATTCGCGATCGAGTTGTACTTCTAAACTAGCCAGTGCGGCTGCAAGTGCTGGCTTTAAATTAGGTGTTCTCGAAAATTGACTACCCGAATGCATCAGGGGATTTTGACTCATTGCCTGTTTGCCTTCAACCTATGATTACCAGATTTAGATTTACTGCTGATGCTAAACCATTGCTAGAGTGACTGTTGCTCTGGCATATAGTGTCACAATGGGGTCGTATTGGATGAATAAGACTGGGATATATTGTAGTGATAATACTAGCGAAAATTACCACAGATATTGTGTATCGCCAAGTCGCAATTTTCGCACTTCGGTAAACAAAATGTCTTTAAAATCGGTAAATGACATTGTCAGTATTTTAAAAGCCAAGGCTGTATTACAGGAACCGCCTTTACAGAACTTGCTGCAATGTTGGCATGAAATTGTTGGAGATACGATCGCACTTCATACCCGTCCTGTCGCTATCCAACGCTCTGTGCTGCGTGTGGCGACTTCTAGCGCTGCTTGGGCACAAAATTTGACTTTTGAACGCCAGCGCTTACTCATTCAAGTTAATCAAAAATTAGTGACTCCTGTAGATGAGATTCGTTTTTCGACTGCCGAGTGGCAGATTTCTCCAATCAGCAGGGAAAAGCAAGAAGTAGCCCTCATAACTCAACACCCAAGTTA
This sequence comes from Calothrix sp. UHCC 0171, assembly GCF_034931845.1. Classification (NCBI taxonomy): domain Bacteria; kingdom Bacillati; phylum Cyanobacteriota; class Cyanophyceae; order Nostocales; family Calotrichaceae; genus Calothrix; species Calothrix sp. UHCC 0171. The sequence continues at coordinate 22,600 of NZ_JAYGHN010000036.1, read as the reverse complement.
TTTGGGTGAATCAATTAATTTAAGCGATCGCATTTCTGAAGATACCTCTTTAGCATATGGTGGACAACCCACAACTAAAGTTACAACTAAAGTTACAAATACAAATGATGCCTTTGTTCGCTGGGCAAATGCCGTCAAAAGGCGATCGCACAAATTACCACTTTGCCCTGAATGTCAATGTCCGACTCCCCAGGGAGAAATCCAGCGATGGCATGTATGTGCTTTATGTGTAGCGAAAAGGTTTTAGTTGAGTGTGGGCATTAGTAATTAGTTACCAGCAATAACTTCTAAACAACCTCCAATAACCAATATCCAATAATTATTAACAATCCCCAAAATTTATATCTTTCGGGTGAGGAATAAACTCAAGGTAAATTTATAGCAGTTTATTTTTCTTTGATCCCAATTTGTTTTACCTATTCTTAATCTGGGAATAAAAATTGTATGTATCGTTTTTGTAATCAAAAGATTGAAAAATATAACACAAATCTAAAAAGAATATAAAGTTCATTTTTTGTTCGGAATCGCGAAAACGTTTACCAAATAATGATTTATTGGCTGTGATCCGTATTTATATCTAGTAAGAAAATAAATGACAATAAATGACGGAAACTATGCCTGAATGGCGCTCAACATGAAGAACATCAAATTCTTGACTTCTGCCTGTAAATATTGCCGTTACTACAACCCAGAAGGTCGTCGTGGCGGTAATTGTCAGCAATTAGGGGCACCAGTTTTAGGACATTGGAAAGCTTGCTCTTTAGCTTTACCGCCTTTTGCTCCATCGTGGGAAACTTTGGAAGATGTTTGGAGTTTGCCGGAACATAAGCCAGTTCTAGCTTCAGGAATTAATCACCGCGAGATAGTGATGAAGGAGTTGCCCAGAACAAACGTGCAAATAAAGGAAACTGTTTTAAGTAATGTTGAAATGTCTAATGCCAAGACTGTAACCGTTTAATTTTTTGATTATGGTTGGATTTCAGTAAAGATTTTCTTAATTACAGCGTAATTTAGGGTATTAACCCTTGATAACTCATGAGTTTGGTTACTTGGCATTCGTTGTTTCAGCTTTTGATTTTATTCAGCAGAATATTTAACAATTTGACAGATTTTCTAGAAGTCGCACCTGGGGTAGAAAGGCGCGATTTCTTACTATGTTTGAGATGACTACGTTTGAGAAATGAGTGTTGACAAAATTAAGGTAGCCAGGGGAATGAACGAAAATCGGGCTGACGCTTTTCTAAAAATGCCTGTTTTCCTTCGGCACCTTCTTCTGTCATGTAATAAAGTAAAGTTGCATTTCCCGCCAGTTCTTGTAAACCTGCTTGTCCATCGCAGTCAGCATTAAATGCAGCTTTGAGACACCGAATCGCAATTGGACTTTTTGCTAAAATTTCTTGTGCCCATTGAATACCCTCAGCTTCCAGTTGTTCGATAGGCACAACTGTATTGACTAAACCCATTTCTAAAGCTTGTTTGGCATCATATTGGCGGCAAAGAAACCAAATTTCTCGTGCTTTTTTTTGTCCGACAATGCGGGCAAGGTAGCTAGCGCCAAAGCCACCATCAAAACTACCTACTTTTGGTCCTGTTTGCCCAAAAATAGCATTATCAGCCGCAATGGTTAAGTCACAGATTAAATGGAGTACATGTCCACCGCCAATTGCATATCCAGCCACCAAGGCAATGACAACTTTGGGCATGGAACGAATCAGGCGTTGTAAATCTAAGACATTTAAGCGGGGTGTCCCTGCATCATCAATATAACCTGCATGACCTCGCACACTTTGGTCGCCACCGGAACAAAAGGCATATTTGCCATCAGTATGGGGTCCATAGCCAGTAAATAAAACAACGCCAATGGTAGTATCTTCACGAGCATCAAGAAAAGCATCGTAAAGTTCAAACACCGTTTTTGGACGAAAAGCATTGCGTTTGTGGGGACGGTTGATGGTGATTTTGGCGATACCATCAGCCTTGTGATAGAGAATGTCTTCGTAGTTTTTAGGGGATTGCCAGTTAATTTGCATGGGGAATTTGCAGTCTCAGCTTGAGAATTCTACCTTATAGAATCTCTTCTTTCAGCATTTTTGCGATCGCCTATGATCCATTCTTCTGTGGTTAGACGGCGGACATTTTCGAGGCGTTGAATTGCCCAGGTGTTATATTCTACACTCATGTCGCATCCCATCCAACGACGATTTAATTGTTCGGCAACTACTATAGTTGTGCCCGAACCGGAAAATGGATCAATAACTAAATCTCCTGGATTAGATGATGCCAGCACAAATTTCCTCAGTAATTCTTCGGGTTTTTGCGTCGGATGAGGGGTTGTTTCGCCCATGCCATTACAAGTAGTTGGCACCTCAAATACATCTTTTGGCTTCGCACCCTTGGGATTTGGTGTCCAATTGTGACGTTTTTGACACTTTCCCTGAGAGTAAGCACTCGTTTCGGCTTGGGGGTGAGATGGATATTTTAATGTATGCGCGCCATAGGGAATTCGCACATCATCAACATTTAGTTTTGGGGTTTGGGATTTACGAAAATGAATTATACTTTCATGCGATCGCCCCCAATCGCTACCGAAGTTGGCTTTATTTTTATAGTGCCAAATTAACCAACGACAACTGTGGAAATACTTTGATGCGGGATGTTTTAAGTCGGCTAAAATTTCCGAAAAGCCACAAATGTAGAGAGAACCTGTTGATTTGAGGGTACGTGCAGCTTGGCTAATCCATTTAATTGACCATTCGATATATTTTTCTTGATTTTCAAAGTTATCCCAATGTGCTTTTTTAATGTTGTATGGTGGATCGGCAAATATCAAGTCTACACTTTCAGTTTCTAGTGATGTCAGCCAGTCGATCGAGTTGCCTTGATACAGCTGCCCGTGGGGATGGGAATATTGGAGTTGAAACCCTTGTGTCATATCCAGTCCAGCTAATTAGTTATAATTAATTTTTCTTCCATCTCCCCATCTCCTACCTATTTCCCAATCCCCCCATCTCCCCATCCCCGCGTCTCCCCATCTCCCCATTATTGAAGCGAGCCTGATATCATAGGGCAATATTCGCCAAATTTTCTTTACGCCATTGAGCATCAGCTTTGCGATCGCTTCGTAATTCTAAAACACGAATTCCTTGGGTTGGTAATGGGTTGAGTTTGGCTTGTAAATCTTGCCAAGAAGTAATTAAGTGATGTTCAACGCCATATGTAGTGCATAATTGAGCAAAATCAATATCTTGGGGTGTGGCAAATAATTCGGTAAATGGTGGTTCAAATTGGGCAATTGGTAGCATCTCAAAAATCCCACCACCATTATTATTGATCAAAATTATTGTCAGATGTCCGACAAATTTATTTCTGATTAAAAACCCATTTGTATCATGTAATAATGTCAAATCTCCCGTTAACAGCACACTAGGTTGATGGCGATGGGCAACTCCAAAAGCGGTGGATAAAGTCCCGTCAATACCATTGGCACCACGATTACAAAAGGGTTGAATTCCCAAATTATTCGGTTTCCAAAAAAATTCCATATCTCGCACAGGCATACTATTAGCAATAAATAGCGGTGTTTTTGCTGGTAGAGTTTGCGAAAGTAACCAAGCTACTTTACCCTCAAAAAAATCATTAGTTGCTGCTAAAATGCGATCGCGATTTTTACTAGTTATAGTTTCCGCTTGACACCAAGCTTCGAGATATTTGGATTTTGGTTTTTCAGTGAATTGATGGGTTAATCCGTGGGCTAATTCATCAATACTTACCCGCAAATGTTCTGTTTTGAGGTGGAGAGAATCGAGATTGCGATCGCTTTTATCTATTATCCACATCAGTGGTTGGTGTTTCTGTAACCAAGTTCGTAATTCTTTACTGGTGGGCATTTCTCCAATTAAAATTACGACTTCCGGCGCTAATTCTGCGGCTAATTGGGAATTGCGAAGAATCGAATCATAGGTAGAAATAAGATAGGGGTTAAAATCGGCATAATTACGAACTGGGGAAAGTCCCTCCGCCAGCACCGGAAAATTAAAAAATTTGCTCAGTTGCGAAATCGCTGCACAGTATTCCTGTGGTTGTTGCGGTTGGGCGATACCCGCAATTAAAATTCCCCGTCGGCAAGAAATAGAGGAAAATAAACTTTCTCCATCAATCTCAGTACCAATCTTAATACTTGTCTGTATGCCGTAGGAGGCAGGAGGGATAATGTGGGAGAAAAAATCTGCGGTTGCCAATTGGGATTCTACATGACTCAAATCTACCCCATCAGCAATCGGCGCAAGTGGATCACGCAAAGGTATATTTAAGTGTACTACACCAGCAACAGGTGCGAGCGATCGTCTCCAAGCATGAATTAGGGTTTGTCGCAAATATGCCAGCATCCCCAGTTCCACAGATGGTAAAGCTAATTCTGTGTGCCAGTTCGGATAATTACCGTAAAGTTTAACTTGATCGATTGTTTGTCCAGAGTGACACTCACGTAATTCTTGGGGTCTGTCTGCGGTCAATAATAATAAAGGTATGCAACTTTCTTTTGCCTCAATCACAGCAGGATAAAAATTTGCTCCCGCAGTTCCCGACGTACAAACCACCGCCACAGGTTTTCCAGTTACTTTTGCTCTTCCCAAAGCAAAAAAAGCCGCAGAACGCTCATCGAGAATCGAAATCACTTCAATTGTCGGTTTTTGTTGAGCAAATGCAACAGCAAGAGGAGTTGAACGCGAACCGGGACAAATCACTACACAATTTAATCCCAAGCGTTTTAAAGTTTCGGTAAGGACAAAAGCCCAAATTTCGTTTGTATTTCGGAAAGCGATCGACATTTTGAGGAAGGAGCGAGTTGTTGTCAGGGCGTATTCCCCCTACTTTCCCACACTCTAAATCTTTTTTTGCAAATTTTCCGGACTGTTAGTGAGCGATCGTGTATTTCAATTTGTAGATACATCCGCAACTTCTGTGTGTTCCTTATCTGACTCGTGCAATAACTAGTGCTAGTTAAATAGTGCTAGTTAGAGCAAAGTTAAGTAGCAATTTAATAATTTTTATTGCTGCTTACTTGTAAAAAATTTAACAAGATAAATAAATTAATTTGCAATTTAAATTTGAAATTTAAATACACCTTTAAATACTTATTTAAGCTTTATGGGTTTCCTCTCTTACTAGAGACGCAGTGCGTCTCTTTTTTTGCTTTTGATTCAATATTTTATCAAAGCTACTATTTTTCGTGATGACATAGCTTGCTTTGCTTATCCGCCATAATCCTAATTTTCAGCCTTGAGAGAAGCCATAGTGTAGTCAACAAGTGTCTAAATTTTCTTTATTTTGATTATTCGGTTTTTTGGGTTCTCTTGCCAAAATAATTTTTACTCATTTCCGGATTCACTTTGGTAGTAATTGTAGTAATGATTGTAACAAATTTTGCAAATTACAAATTTTACGATACACCTACGAGGTAATTTTTATGTCTCAGAAACGACCTAATCCACCTTCTCGCCCAAAACCAATCAAGACAGAAAGAGGTTTTTCAGGTGATAATAAACCGAAGAAACCATCTCCATAGTTTTATTTTTTTAGTTTGCTCAAAGTTCTCTAATTATTAGAGTAAAGCTCAATAATTAGTTGCTGTAAGTTAATATTAATCATATGATTTTAATGAAAAAAAGACGTATATTGCTATGTACGTCTTTTTGATTTTAACTATTTTTTATCCATTACATTATTCCAAGCATTAATTAAATTTCAATTAATTTATACTTAATTTATACTTAAAAGACCATTTATAAAATCAGCACAGGGAGGAACATGATTTCTCATCAAAAAGTCAGATGATGCTCAATACTTAAATCCAAAGAAACGAGTTTATTTGGTCTTAAGATTTACTTTACACACAACCTCTAAATCCTAATTAAATTATAGCTAATATTTGCCTTTGGGAATCACACATCGCATCCCACTTTTAACCCCAGCAGCATCACCTTGATAGCGAGGTATAATGTGAATACTGGCGTGCATGACATTTTGCCCTGCATGTTTATTGACATTCATCCCAACATTAAAACCATCTGGGGCAAACTCTTTATTTAACATTTCTTGAATTTTATTCACCATTAACCAACAAGCTGATTGTTCTTTTAATGGTAATTCAAAATAATTACTGACATGACGCTTGGGAATCACTAAAACATGACCTTTGCTTAAGGGATAACCATCAAATATTGCATAAGTAGTTGCTGATTCGCAGAGTAGAGTCAAATGCTTATAAGGATTGCAAAATATACAATTGTTAGATGAATGTCGTTGATTATTGTAATGAGAATATTCATAAATTTCACAATATTCATGAGCCTTTATCGATTTAAATGGTAGCTTAACAATGCATTGATATGTTGGCTTTTTGTGAATATAATGTTCTCTAAAACCTTCTTTTTTAATATCTCGTCTGACAGCAAAGTAGGCTTTACCTCCTGGCTTTAATAAAGACGAAACCTCCATCAGAACATTTGCTTGTTCTTCAGGAAATAAAACATTTAAAACATAAAAGCAAATAATTGTATCGAACTTTCCCTGAGGATATTGAGGAAAATAATATGGATCATAAGCTGTAATATCATATCCTTTTTTTTGTAATAACTTGACATCATTCCCAAAGCCACAACCGAAGTCAAGAATATTCCCAATTAGTAAATTTTTATCCAATAAAAATTGTGCAGGAGATGACAAAAAAACTCTTTCTATTGCTGTCAGGTGACTATATTTATTTTTTTGTTTTTTCATGAGGAAAATCTGAAAGACTTAGACAAAGTGAATAGATGTGAATAGATGAAAAAGATAAATTCACTATATTGAAAATTGCTACAGCCAAATATTATAGCCAAGCACTTGAAATTCGTCTCTTCACTTAACTAAAGTCTCTCAAATTAGAGCATTTACTGCTGTACCAACCCTATTGTGCAACACCTAACTTAAAATTCAATTGCGAAAATATTAACTTGAAAACTGACATCATTCTGAGTTCTGACAAGTTACTTTTGATGAAATCTACCCATGTCATCGTTTTACTTCAGCCAAAAGAAGGATGAGTTAATTTTTTTTTGGGAATAACCTGGCAGAAGGAAGTTCTGAAAATACAAAATTTAAATTATGCCTGCTTCGACTCCATTAAAAGGTACTGAATTAGTTGATTGTGCAAGAGCAAATGCGAATCAAGGTATTCAAACTGCTGCTTATCTATGTGGTTATGGTGATGATTTAAATCAATTTGCCCAAGAGTTACGTATTGCTTGCGAAGAAATGAATTTACAAGTTAAGGAGTTAGCCGAATTAGTCACCGACCAAGATATGATATTAAATATAGGAACCGGTGAAATCGTCGCACCAGATACTGCATCACAATTATGATGTATATGCAGGCTAGGTTTATAGCTGATATTTCTTCATCAAAGGTACCGCAATTTGATTTACCAGCAATTCTAAAAATAGCCAAATAAGTTTTCGCTGTAATGGTAAATGTTGGTGGTATATAGCACTGTATTCGATATTGCCAATAAAACCGCGAAAGCGTTTAAATTCAGCAGCGCCTGAACTTTGATGTAGAATCAAGCCTTGTTTGCTTGCCTCTATAGTTAGTAATACTGATAGCATTCGGTATAAACCTAGTTGCTGGGGTAAACTGTTGTCATATCCCAAAATGGGAGTTGTCATCATGCCATTGACTATATAAAAACCAATTACACCATCTATTTTTCCTGCTTTTTTTAATGCTTGAAACTCCCACATAGGGTTTTTCAAGACTAGCTCGATAAAATTTTCTGTAAATTGCGGGTTGTGAATCGAATATTTATCTAGATATAAAAAATTATATAATTCAACAATTCTAGGTATGTCTTTGAATGTTAATTGATGTTTTTGAATAATTTCATAACCATTTTTTTTAATTAATGCTTCATCTTGTTTGAGTCTCCATCTCATTTTTGTTCGTAGTGCTGATTTTTCATGAGGATTGAATAGATAAATTTGACGACTACCAATCAGGCGATATTGATTTAATTTAAAATCATTCAATAAATCATCATTGATAAAAGTGTTAATAGAGCGGAAGATAATAGCTTTATCTGGAAATTGATATTTGAGATATTCTGTAATAGCTTGTATTTGGTCTTTTGATAGTTCTGGATATAGATTAGTTGATAGCATTAAATTATGAGCGATCGCAACTTGATCAATACTGCCTATATGTGCTATCTTTCCTAAGAAATCAATTACAATTGCCAATACTTTCTCTAAAATTGGATTTTTTAAAGTTAGTAATTCTGCTTTGGTATAGGTAATGTAGTGGTTATAAGGGGAGCAAACATATGAGTTTTCTAGTTTCGAGTTGCTAATTTCTGTTCTAGTTATTACTCCATTCTCTTTATGATTAACTGTTATTGGTAATACTAAATCGTCAACTGTAATCACGTACATATCAGTATTAACATTTTTGATGAAATTAGCAGAGCCAGTCTTCATCATCGGTATCCAATATGTTTGGATGAACTTGGAAATTTCTGAATTAGAACAAGCTAAATTATCAATATTGCTGCTGTCATATAGACGAACTCTAGAATTATTATGGCACGTTAATTCCATCATGTAATACACCCCTTATCTGCCGTTTTATGTCTTCATTGAATGTATGAATATAACCAATAATAATAAAATCAATTAAACCGAACATTCACGTCGTACTCTTCGCAATTTACTGTGACGAATAGTGCTAACTTCATATTCTTGATAAATAACTTCTGGTACTCGACAATGCAATTGATTAAATAAATTGTGAAGAGACTGAGTCACTAATATCTTGATTGGTTCATATACTTCTGTTGCTACTTTTAGTGAGATAACTATTACATCTAGGCTTTTTTGGACAACTTGATATTCTTGAATGTTCTCAGATGCAATAATAATTGCCCGGCGAATAAAATCAGGAAATATGGGTATTAATTTATCTTCTATTTTGCTGGGTAAATAGAAAATATCATCTCTACGTCCTTCTATACTTTCTATTGGTGTTAAAATTGAACCACAGCGACAGGGCATTTTACGTTCTGTGATGATATCATCTAAACGATAGCGAATAATTGGTTGCGTTCTGCGGTTAAAGTCAGTAATTATCGGCATAAATTTACCTGCATCTCTATCCACATATTCTTTTTGAATTACAAGAATATCTTCATTTAAATGCAAAGTCCCGTACTCACAAGTGTAACCAAGAAAACCTTCAGTACATTGATAAAATTGATGCACTATTTGATTGAATGATTTACGGATATACACTTCATCCAAAGGGTCTAATACTTCCGCAACTGAGATAATTTTAATAGGATTAATATTTAAAATACTATTATTTTTTGCATCTGCTAATAAACGTAACATTGAAGGTGGAGCAACTAATATAGTTGGTGCATATTCATTTAATTTTGCAAAATGACTTTCTACAGGTTTAAATAAATCAAAGTATTGAAACTGAATACGTTGTTTATTAACTGTTTCATAAAGATTGCTATTTGCCCTGAGAAAAAAAGCGATGCGTTGTAATTTGGTAATTGGCTGTGGTAATCCTTTTGCTAAGATAGCACCAGCCCAAGCCTGTTGTTCGCTTTGACTCACTGCAAACAATCCTCTATTGCCACTTGTTCCTGATGACATTCCGATAGTATAACCATTCAGAGTTGCAGCAAAATTGCGTGATTTTTCTGCCGATAGCGCAACTTCTAATGCTTCTAATTTCTTAATTCCAACTGTATTTAAATCATCGAAATTTTCCATCATTATTGATTTATCAATGATGGGCAAATCTCGCCATTCATGAATATTGAAATTTTGAGTATTTACATGATTATCAAAATATTTGCGGTAAAAAGTTGACTTTGGTAATATTTGTTTGAGAAAACTCTTTACTTGCTGGTCTTGCCAATGAATTAGCGACGCACGGCTATTAAAATTGCGTCCATATTTAGTAATTAAGTAATACCAGATAATTCGTGGTAAACCATTCATTGTTGATGTTTTTGTTGATGTTTCTAAATATCAAAATGTTAATTTTAAATTGCTCAATTTTCTCCAAGCATCAGAACAATGAGTGGGAATAATGTTTAGACTTGGATTTAATTTATGCAACTCATGAACTCTTTTCAAGGTATCAATGTAATCACGTTTACTAGCAAAAATTAGACTAGCCAGAGGATGGGGTTGGATAAATTCTTGGTATGCGCGACTCAGCCAGCAAGCGTCCGCAATGAGAAAATAGGACTGTTTATCAGTATCTGTGAAAAATAAACCTAGCTGACCTGTTACATGACCGGGTAATTCAACCGCTATTAAACTGCGATCGCCAAACAAATCGAACCCTGTATCAAACGTATCATATTCTGGTGGTAATGCTACTGTTGATTTTTGCTCGACAAATATAGCGCGTTGCTCAAAGTTAATTGGTAGTAAACCAGGAAGAAAACCAGCTTTTGTCGCTGCAATTCCCCGAAGATTTTTGACTGCTGTGTATCCTGATTGAAAACAAATAAATTGAGCATTCGGAAAATCACACAAACCTCCGATATGATCAGCGTGAAAATGGGAGATAATAATGTAATTAACCTCTTCTACGGAAATTCCAAATTTTTGCAATTGTTTGGCAGCACTTTCTTCCGGCTGAAAATATACTGGTGTTGTTAAAGCATATAAACGATAGGGAAAATCTTTACTTTCTTGATAAAACAGTTCTGAATAACCAGTGTCATACAAAATTGCCCCATATTCTGGATGTAGTATTAATGCAAATACCGCCGGAAACTGACTAATTTTCCATTTCCCATCACGAATTGCGATCGCTTCTGGATGAGTACAATATCCAGCTTGGAAAAATTTAACTTTTACTGGTTTCATTTTGTGATTTCCACCATTGACTAAACATACTTAATCCTTCTTCGATAGTGACTTGAGGTTGGTAGCCTAATTCTATTTTTGCAGCTGTAATATCTAATGTTTGGCTACAAGCTAATACTCCCACTGTATAGCGTGTCAAGATTGGTTCTCTACCAAATAAAATGTGTTTTGACACTGTCTCCATTAAAGATGCAATTCCGAGAGCAACTGGATAAGAAATTGCTTTAAATTTAAAACTACTTTCTAATTTTTCAGAGAGTATATTTAACAAATCAATCAAATACATTGGCTCTCCATTGGTAATATTAAAAGTACGACCTAATAATGTATTTGGTGCTTGCTGACAGAGAATTAAAGCATCGACGACATTATCAACATAAGTCATATCAATTAAGGATTTTCCCTGATTGATTAAGGGTATTCCTGTTTTTTGATTTGCTCTAATTAATCTTGGTAATATTGCTGTATCTCCACAACCAAAAATTCCACGTGGACGAATGGAAATCACTGGTAATCCTTGTTGATAAGCCTGTTGAATTTCAGTTTCGGCAAGTAATTTTGTTTGCACATAAGCATTCGCCGGAATTTTTGCTAATGTGTCGTTTTCAGAAATATTTAAACGGTTTGTAAAGTCAAAATAAACGCTAGGTGTAGAAACGTAAATTAATCTTTTTACTTCTTGCTGTTGGCAAGCTTGAATAATATTTTTAGTCGCGACTACATTCGCATTATAAAAGTCTTGATATTTTCCCCAAGGTGCAGATAAAGCTGCACAATGAAATATATAGTCTTGTTTTTTGCAACTTTTAATTGTTGCTTCCCTATCAATTAAATCTAAATTTAAAAATCTAATTCCTTCAGTTTCAAGTTGTTTTCCTATCTCTTGATTCCGACCTATAACTGTAATATTTTGCGAAACAGATTTTAGTTTTTCTGCGAGTTTCCTACCTAAAAAACCAGTACCACCCGTAATTAGAATATTCATGACATATTCTAGATTTTAGATTACATATAATAGTTTAACTTGAAAAAGTATGACTCATATCCCCAACCTTTGCAAATAAGTTGAGGATATTTATTTCCGTGTCAGCACAAAAGTCAATAAATGATTGAGAAGTACTCTATTATTCTTTCCCAAATGGTTGTCCCCAATATTTCCAATTCTCTTTATTAAACGGAGATTTCCACTTTTGAATTAATAACAATTCTAACTCTTGTCGTGGTCTTGTTGGAACTGGCGCATCCCACCAAAAACCAATATTGACTGCTGTTTTCATCTCATATCGATAATGCAAATCGAGGTAATTTTCAATATATCGTTTACAATCATGTACCCCTTTCCAACGCTGATTGGATTTGCAGGTTTCACCAATATATAACAACAAGTTTGTTGCCATATCAATCACAAAATATAAACAAGCTTGTCCTGGACTATCTACAGGTAATCGATAAAAAGATAGAGCAGATAGTTGTAGAGTAAAGGGATCGATAATATCTGGTTCTACATGTGTCTTTGGTAAGGTAAATAAGCTAATTTGTTGATTTGATTTGCTTGTTCTTACCTGTTGTTGATGGATAATAATTTTTTGTTTCCACTTTGTCAGTGTTTTTTCATCCATCAATAACACAGGAGTTCGATTTGTATGTGTCAACCGCACTTCGTCTAGTGAGAACAAGTCTAATTGATTTGTTTCCAATCATAATCCCCAAAATGTAACTTGGGAATGCTAACACTTAAATGTTACATATGTGAACAATAGTTTTGTACTATTAAATACTGAGGAGACAAGGAAAAAGTGTAAATAGAAGGATACTAAATATAATTACTGTATTAAATAATACAGTAAAATAATATAGCTCAATTATTGTGCATTTTTAACACTAATTCATGCCTATTTTGATTGAGATTTGGGATTATGCTGTAATTTCGTTCGCACAAGCAACACCCTGGAGGACTTCAGTAATATTGGTAATAGTCGTACTCGCAATATTATGCAAAGCTTCTTCAGTAAAAAATGCCTGATGCCCAGTGATGAGGACGTTGTGAAAGGTTGTCAAACGTAGGAATATCTCGTCTTGGATGATGGTTCCCGATAAGTCTTCAAAGAATAAGTCTGATTCTTTTTCGTATACATCCAAGCCCAACGAGCCAATCTTACCGGATTTTAAGCCTTTGGTTACATCTTTGGCGTTAATTAAAGCACCTCGACTGGTATTAATTAACATGACACCAGTTTTCATCTGCTCAATCGCATTGCTATTTATTAGATGATGAGTATCCGACATGAGGGGACAATGCAATGAGATAATATCCGATTTAGAGAAAATTTCTGGAAGTTCGACATATTTTGCCCCCAGTGCTTCGACTTGAGGATTGCGGTAGACATCGTGAACAAGTAGATGACAGCCAAATCCTTTGAGTATCTGACTAACGATCGCTCCTATTTTACCAGTACCAATAATACCAACTGTGCGATCGCGCAAGTCAAATCCCATCAGTCCATCAAGGGAAAAGTTTCCTTCTCTAACGCGGTTGTAAGCACGGTGAATTTTCCGGTTCAGACAGAGAATCATCGCGATTGTATGTTCTGCTACTGCATAAGGTGAGTATGCTGGCACTCGAACGACTCTAATACCTAATTCAGCCGCAACTTTTAAATCAACGTTGTTAAATCCAGCACAACGGAGTGCGAGTAATTCTGTATCCTGAGCAGCCAGAATTTCCAGAGTTGTTGCATCTGCTTGATCGTTGACAAAAATACAAACTGCGGGAAATCCTTTGGCAAGAATTGCAGTATCTTTATTTAGATAAGGGTCGAAGAATGCCAACTCATATTTATGCTGAGTATTTGCGACTTCGAGGAATTTTCTATCGTAAACTTTGGTACTGAATACAGCTACTTTCATCTCAAACCTCACGCCATTGGTAATCTATAATCTGAGATTTTGCACTTAGATTCATGTTTATATTAGCGCGATAATTAAAAAGTGTTAGTAGTGGAAAATACCTCTGCAAAATTTTATACAGAATGTCATTTTTTGGAGACGTGAGATGTCTGATTACCTAGATTATTAGTTCAGAACGGAACAGTTTCTGTTAGTGGAATAGTGATAGGGATATCCGGAAAAATCATACTGTCCACTAAGACATGAGTAGATTGATTTGGATAACTATCTATAGGGGGATTGTGAGTATTATCTTGAGTATTATTTTGGGCAATATTGGTATTGACAAAATCAATATTGACTAAATTGGCAACTTCCAACTTCGCATTTTCTAACATCAATTTATCACGTTGATGCCAGACAGCAAATATTTCCTCCCTACCATCATTGAGCAAAGATTGATCAATTTTATAAATCTTAGTCTGAGAAATCTGATTGACTCGCTTTAACTTCAATCCCAGCAAACTTAATAACCGATTGAGGATTTTGATTCCCGAAATCGCCTCTATTTCATGAACTAGATTAATTCCTAAAACTCGCTTGATGTGTTGGCTACATTGCAAAGCCATATTTTTAAGTCGATTTAAATCAACTTCCTCTTCAACAAATTCTCGTCCTGCGTCCAAAAATTCCTGCATTCCTAAAGCACGTAATGCTTCAACTTTCAGGGTATAACTTTTTAAATCAGGTAAAAATACTTTTCCTTCACCACAAATTAATTGTTGATACAACTCCTGTTTGTCGCGACATCGAAAATACTCACTTTCATGGGTAAGGTAATAATGTATCAGTAATTGAGAGTAATAACCTTTTTCATCTCGCAACTTTAGTTCTGGAGTTACTTTGACACCATACTTTTGCCAGAGAAGATACTTATTAATTTGCTGTCGTTCCTTTTCAGTGAGTGCATGTTTAGCAGATAAATGTTCATATTCAACATAATCAATATCTTTAGCATTTGCCACTGCATTTGCCATCACATATTGATTTTGTTTTTTAATTGTGCGGATGCTGTGACTAATTTCCTTAGCCTTTTGTTTACTTTGCATCCAGTCTTTTTGAACTTTAATAATCTCCAACATTAACCGACGGCGAGTCGCCAAATCGCTAGACTCAGTTGCTAGGAAAGCATGACGCAAATCGCGAATAATATTGTTTTGAATATCATTACTCCTCATCCAAATTTGATGCCCATCTGCCATCAATCCTTCTTTCATTGACTGACGATAAATACTAATGGAAGCATTTACCCTTGCTGATACCTTCGCCCAAGTTCGTAAATGAATCGGATCATAAACTAAAGGTAAATCAACATCTATTTTTTGTAATGGACTCAATAATGCGAGATTTTCTCTTTGATTTTCTTGATACCAATCGGATAGCAACTTGTAATTTGTACTACCACTACCAATTAAACCAATGCCGCGTTTGGCACACCAAACCACACGAGGTACATTATCGCGAACTCTTGCTAATGCTTGTCTGGCTTCCGAATCGGGAATTACCCCCTGAAAAATACCATAGACACGATCAAAATGCTGAACATCAATACTCACCCCTGTTCCCAAACTTGGAGTCACAAAAACTACATCATAATCAGTAACTTTTTGATTAATCTCGGCGACAAAATCTACGGCATTATGTCCGGGAGTATTTGTTGTTCTACTGCTAACTAACAAAGATTTGGGGAAAATTTTATGTAATTTTTCGAGACGCTCTTTTAAATAGCGTTCAATAGTTTCACAACTATAACGTCCCGCCCGACTATCAGTAGTTACATAACATTTACGTCCAGCGAGTATATCTAATTCCAGCTGTTGAATTAGTGGTGTGGGATTGGGAGAATCGTAGAAAGTCGTATCCCATCCTTTTTCGGGTTGCCATTGATTAACTAAAACCCAAGGATTAATTCTGAGTCCTGATAATTGTTGTAAATACTCAAGTGAAACATCAGATAAATCTGCATCTTGAGCAATGATTAAACCACCTGTCGTTATGACTGTATCAATCAACTGTTGGAAACTTTTAAGCAGTTTCACTCGCTTATCTTTACAGGTAGTGCTGTGCAATAAATGCCATAAGGACTGTTCGACTTCATCTAAGATAATGATTCCCCCGTGCCAATCTTCTGGATTTAGTTTCCAAATTGAATCGACACAAAGTCCCAGGGAAGGAGAGGAAAATAGAGTGACTGGGGAAGCAAATATTTCTTCTGCACCCATATTTTTGTCTTGATTATCTCTATCCCTCCCCTGTTCTTCTTTATTTCTTCTCCATTGAATACCTATTTTTTCACATAAAAACTTACCCAGTTGAATGCGATGAGTAATCAATAAAACAGGTTGATGACTCTTTTTTGCCTGTCGAACAATTTTTTGTAGCGCAGTTGTTTTTCCTGTACCTTTAGCTGATTTCACCCCAACTAATCCCGAAGTCGGAAAGGGAATTTCCCCTAAATAACGACGATTAACAGTCAGTGCCGCAGGTAGTGTTAATTGGGTATGGGGTTTGATTTGAGCCAGATAAATTTCTAAATCTAAACTCTGACTATAAATATCATCAAATTCATTGACATCTCGATTGACAATAAATTCATCAATTCCCTTCTCATCTCCTGGTAACTTAATGACCTTAACCAGACAATTTTGAGATTGTAATAATACACCTAACTGAGAAATTGCATTATCGACAGCAGCAATTTTGCGTGGTTCAGTTTCAAAATCAAAACAAATATAAAAAGTACGTTTGCTAATAGTAAATATTGCTAAATCAGGGATGAGTTGGCGCTTGAGAACTTTACCAAAATTATCTTTTTTCACACGATATCCACTAGTAATCCCCGGTATGGCGATCGCCACATATCCTAATGATAATAATGCCGCAGCTTTTTTGACTCCTTCACAAATAATTATGGGAATATCATTTTCCATTACCCATTGCCAAAAACCTGAACTTTCTTGGTTTAAGGTAATTTCATTTGGGCAAATATCGCCACTTTGTGCTTGATTCTCAGGAATGCTGAATTTAGAAATATTTATATTGTAACGTTGGGCAACTTTTTGCCATATTTGCAACGTCACACGCAAACAAAATATCCGCGTTGCTGTGCCCGGAGGATGTTCGTATTTAATGGATTTACCTTTTTGGTTCAGTCGGGGTAGGTTCGGTTTAAAGCAACCCCACTCCATCGCTTGCCAATGATTTTGCGGATCGAGTCCAGAACACCACCAACCACCGGAGGTAATGTGGGAATAGCGTTGTAACCAGCTATTTCTCACCATTCCAGTATTTGTGCGGGGTACTTGTGCGGAAATCAACAAATAATCATATGCATTGCTGTCTTGGAGTGAAGTAAAGTTCAAACTTGCAAGATAGGTATCTATACCGCTACCCTCGGTAAGTTCTTCAAGGTGTTGGGGGTGTAGATCATGGAGATGCATGTGCTGTGGAGCGGTGTGAGACTGTGAGGTTAACAACTTACCATGCATTTATTGCTTTTAATAGGAGTAGTTTTAACGTTGACGAGTTGCTTTTTTTTACTTCGTCGCCGGAAATACATCGGTTCTGGATTTGAGATGCTTTTATCCCTTCCCCACTATTGTAGTAATAACTTTGTATTGTGATATTTTTTTGCAAATAAATTTTATAAATCAGTAATCCACTCATTGATAAAATAATACCTTTGTACCGTTACAGTTAGAAATAAAAACATTAAATAAGTGTTAATATACTTGTCAAAAATTACTAAATACTTCTAAAGGGCTTGATACACATAGATTTCTTGGCAATGCATAGTTTTGGCAATTAAATGTAATAAAAGTGACTAATCCCAAAAATATTACGAAGAGGAGTGTTATTTTTGCAATAGTTCAGGAAGAATATGTAGATGAAGGGATACTGAAGCATTAGGTTGTATAGGTGACTTTTAGTTATTAGGAAAGGGCAAATTTTAAGACAAAATCGGGATCAATGCTTGATTTGGGATGCGATCGCATAATCTCAGTTAATTTCAGTCAGTAAAATCGTCTTTATCAAAATCAAATATTTATTGGGAGAAATATAAAATTTTTACATGGATATATCTTTGCTTAAAAAAGAGCGACTAATCCAAAATTGTTGGATATATGAATTCTGTTTTGTCCTACCGTTCAAAATTCAAAATATATCATTATATAGCGTTTCATATAAGTGAAATACGTTTATCTTGCTCCACTTCTCTTACAGGGAAGTTGTTGGGGGCTAGGTTAGTGTCTTGGATGCAAGCGAAAAGCGTTATAAATTCCCAAACTCAAATTCCCAATAGAGTAGGACTTCAGTAATGATTCTAATTAAGCTATCGGTATTATTTTAGTCAGGTTTTAATTGTCAAGTAACATTATTGAATGTTTATTTTCTTACATGTTATCTTTACAATCAGTTTATGAATTTGGAGATTAGGAATCAAGGCAAAAATCAAGATTACTTAAAGAATACTATGTAATTTGGATACAACATATACAATTAAATTATTCATCTACCAAGCATATTTTAGATAACAAGATAAAAACCAGGGGATCATGAAAAAAATTGGAGATAGAGATGAACAAGACTCCAGCTTTGCCAACCAGGGAAACACTGAACCTTTGGCACAACAATGGGCAAAAAAGTATTTACAAAATCTTGATAACAATCTATGGGAAAAAGATGGAGCAGATACAACCAGCCTCAAAGAAGTAGTTTCACGGGAAGGGCGGAAAAAAACAGCCCAAAGATTAATGGCACTATTACCAACGGTTAGCCACCAATCTTGGCATAAAGTTGAGACATTGCTATCTAAAGAAGTAAAGCGCCATCAAATTGAGCCAACACTAATTAACCCCTGGGAAATCACTGCTGACTCATTTAAGATTTACGAAAAAATCTTGGATGTCTATACCCAGCAAGCTCCATTACGCCAACTATCAACAGTGATGAGGTTAGCACGCCAAGGAGAACCTCTATACCAAAAAGCCCTAGAGATTTACACTGAACAAGTTGCACCTAGTCAGCTAGCGAGAGTGATTGGTTCCCATGTTGGCGCATTGCGGAATAAGTACACTCAACAAGACCCAAGAATCCTTGGTTTTGTGAGTATGCAATTTCATTACACTAGCAAAATACTACTCCAAAGCTTATCGGAATTAGAGCGATTAGTCCTGATTGTTTACTTCAAAGTCCTTGATGATCACCTATATATGCCACTGCAACGTTTATACGCGGCGGCGGCAAACCATGATTACGATTCCACGACATTAGTGGCAGTACAAAATCTGTTACCTGTCAGCACTGAAATTGCAAAAAAAATTTCCGAAAAAATCATTGATTATTACCCAAATTACCGTTGCTATTCAGGTATTTTAAGCAACCCATCGATTAAAGCTTCTAGTATTAGAGATGTGGAAATGTTCCAAGTTTACCTTTGGTTAGCAACTTTAGAAGGAAATATTTCCGCAATTAAACAAGAATTATTTCCTTTATCTGTGATGTTATATCCTACTTTGAACGTGCAATGGGAAATAATTCGCCAAATGTTGGATCTATTAGGTCAAGAGATTAAAGAGCATCTCACATCCAAACAAAGCGACACAATCATGCCATACTATCAGGCACTATGGCACATGTTCTCACCTGAAGTTTTTGTAGAATTTGATTTTTGTCAAGATTCTCATCAGTTTAATGATGATTTATCAAATATTTATTTGCTTAAAAGTAGCAATAAAAACATTCATTTATAAAATTTGGTGAGCAAAATTATTTTTATCCTGTTAACAGTTAGTCTCTCTGTAATAATCAGTGTGCAATATTTTTCCTGTCACAATCACAGACTATGAATTGGAAATTTTATACTTTATTAGAAAGTAGTAAATACTTTGAAAAATCAAAAATTATTGTATTCATGAAAATTCTAATTTAATCCTAAAAGTGATAAAAATGATATTCTTATCATCTGTTCATGACCCTAATAGAAGAACGGCTATCAGTATAAAGTTAAGAAGCATAACAAAATGACGAATAAGAAATGGGCTGTTAAACGTATAACTGTGAATTTAGCAACACAGGAGGCAGAAAGACTCGAACTATATTGTCAGCAAACGGGTAGACCTGCTACAGATGTAATCCGTGAGTTGATTCGAGGTTTACCAGTATCTGGAGAAGCAAAGTAGGTAGTCCCGATGAAATTTTTTCATCACTAAGGATGAAAGGCGGACACGGGGACGCGGGGAATAACAAATGACTAATGACTCTTTCAAGCTAGAGAAGGGAATGTGAGGACGTTATGTAATGATGTCCAATACCTAACGCCGAATCTAAATAACTCGTCCTCTTCGACACCAAGCCAGTTACAATTTGTAAAGGAAACTGATAAGGATAAGAGAGGAATGCGAGTTGCGATCGTAGGTGCGGGTTTAGCTGGACTGGCAACCGCAGTAGATTTAGCGGATGCTGGCTGTGAAGTCGAAATTTTTGAGTCTCGTCCCTTTGTCGGCGGGAAAGTCGGCAGTTGGGTGGATGGTGATGGGAATCATATCGAGATGGGTCTACACGTCTTTTTTGGTTGCTATTACCAACTATTTGGGTTGATGGAAAAAGTGGGTGCTTTGGAGAATTTCTTGCCCAAGCAGCATACTCATACTTTCATTAATCAGGGTGGAAAGACGGGTGCCCTCGATTTCCGTTTTTTCACGGGTGCGCCTTTGAATGGTTTAAAAGCCTTTTTCACCACATCGCAGCTCTCAGCTTACGATAAATTCCGGAATGCGATCGCCCTGGGTACAAGTCCAGTTGTACAAGGTTTGGTAGACTTTGAAGGAGCAATGCGGACAATCCGCGACTTGGATAAAATCAGCTTTGCCGATTGGTTCCGTAGTCATGGAGGTAATAACAACAGTCTGCGGAGATTATGGGACCCCATTGCCTTGGCTTTGGGTTTCATTGACACTGAAAATATTTCGGCACGATGTATGTTGACAATTTTTCAGTTGTTTGCTGTACGTACCGAAGCTTCAAAATTACGAATGCTCAAGGGTTCGCCTTACGAATACATGCACAAACCCATTCTTGATTACTTGGAAGCGAGAGGGACAAAGATATACACTCGTCGCCAGGTGAGAGAAATCAAGTATGCAGAGGTTGATGGGCAAACTCAGGTGACTGAAATATCAGTGGCAAATGGTGAGGCAACAGAAAGGATTACTGCTGATGCCTACGTTGCCGCTTGCGATGTACCGGGAATTCAGCGTTTGCTACCCCAAGATTGGCGCAAATGGTCAGAATTTGACAATATTTACAAGCTTGATGCTGTACCAGTGGCAACGGTACAATTGCGCTTTGATGGTTGGGTAACGGAATTACAAGATGGCGAACAGCGTAAGCAACTAAACCATGCCGCCGGAATTGATAATTTGTTGTATTCTGCTGACGTTGACTTTTCCTGTTTTGCTGATTTAGCCCTAACAAGTCCCGCCGATTATTATCGCCAGGGACAAGGTTCATTAATTCAATTGGTATTAACCCCTGGCGACCAATTTATTAAAAAAAGTAACGAAGAGATAATCGAACATTCCCTCACACAAGTGCATGAACTATTCCCCTCAGCACGGGAGTTGAATGTAACTTGGTCAGGTGTGGTTAAATTAGCGCAGTCGCTTTACCGCGAAGCACCGGGAATGGACGTTTTCCGTCCCAACCAAAAGACACCAATTCCTAACTTTTTCTTAGCGGGAAGTTATACGCAGCAAGATTATATCGATAGTATGGAAGGAGCAACACTTTCGGGACGGCAAGCTGCACAAGTAATATTAGAAACCGTCAAAAAGTAGAGACTGTAGAAAATACGGAGAGGGCAAGAGAGATGTAAAACGGGAGATTAATTAGCTATCTTCCTCCTGTCTCCTCCTTGTCCCCCTCCTACACCTCCTTCACACACCCTCTCTTCCCCAAATCACAATGACAGATTGGTTAGAACATACGGTACAAGTCGAAGTCGAGGCTCCAATGGATTTAGTCTGGGGTCTATGGTCAGATTTAGAACAAATGCCACGTTGGATGAAGTGGATTGATTCGGTGAAAGTTCCCGAAGATAACCCAGAGATATCTGTGTGGAAACTCAGTTCTAATGGCTTGGAATTTAGTTGGCGATCGCGTATTCTCAAGCAAATACCTAATCAAATTATCGAATGGGAATCAATTGATGGGTTGCCGAATCGTGGTGCAATTCGATTTTACGATCGCAAAACTAGCAGTATTGTGAAAATGACTATTGCCTATGGTATTCCAGGTTTTCTGGGGAAAATTATGGATAATTTATTTTTGGGCAGGATAGTTGAGTCTACTGTACAGGCAGATTTAGAAAGGTTTAAACAATACGCATTGAAAGCAAAAGAGCAAATTTGAGGGGGAGAAGGAGAGACAAGGGCAAAATATTATATAGTATTAGCTGTTTTCATCCTTCGTCCCTCAATACGATTCGGTTAAGTAAAAATGGCGATTAGCTATTAGCAATTAGCTATTGGCTTTGAGAATCAATAGCATCCCGATTATGGAGTTTACAGGGAATGGCTAATGCGATCGCTTAATTTCTCAATAATGCTCGAAACCCTACTTGATGAAAATGGGTATCATATCGAGTCAGGTAAGTTCAGTTATTATTAGTTTTTCTCCGCGTCAGTTTTATCGTTGGGATTTTTGCCAAAAGCATATTTCTGTTTGG
>NZ_JAYGHN010000035.1:0-65486 GCF_034931845.1 Calothrix sp. UHCC 0171 | reverse complement strand
AGCCTGGGATTGTTGCGATGTTGGATAGGGGGAGAAACTGGGTTGTGTCTTCTCCTTTTTCTTTGATATATACGTGCTTTTCCCGTTCGGGAATAGTTTCATCGCACTTTAGTAAGTGTAATGGCATTGCTTTTTGCTCCTGCTATTTTCTCTGCTTCCGAATATTTTTCTTCTCTTCTTGTTAGGCAACATGATGTGTATATTGATAATTAAATATTAATAAATATTTCCATTTATAATCGTTAGTTAAATAACAAATGAATAAAATAATAAAAAATATATTAATGAACACATTTCCGATATAAACAAGTAAAATAAGAGAATATATACGCTGTTTTTGAGAGTAATTATCTTTGGTAAATATTAAAGATAATTACTCTGACTGTTTACATATTCAAAATTAATAAATCTAATCGAAACTCCAAAATGAGAGCCTAGTCTTTCTGAACATGTAGTGTATTAGCCTAGCTATCTATAGGAGTGACTTATTAGTAAAAGACACTATCAAGAATCTAATATATTACCACTACAAATAAATTTGCCTAATTGGGATGCTCCCCCAAAAACTATTTGTAGAGATGCGATTAATCACATCTCTACAGACAAATTTTCTGTTTTATTTATGTCCGGTAGTACAACCATAATAAAGTTATCTTACGAATTCTGCACATTAGCGCTTAAGCGTAAGTTTTATTTAGGGTACGTAGACGGACATGATATCAATTGTTGCTCACTGAACTGCAAACATCTCAAGGTTCCCAAATATTATCCTTGAAACTGCTACCAGTCAACTAACTCACAAAATATCCCCATAAGTTGTGAGCAAAGACTGTCAGTTCATCAGACAATTGCCTAATTTTCAGATACTTACCCCAAGCAGGATGATGAACTGTAAGTAACCTACGGCATAACTCTGAGGAAAGGTTTTCAATTCCACAATCACCTCCCGACGAGACTTGTGGAAGTAAATCACCATTTCATCACAGGTGTATATCCGAGGAAAGGTTTTCTAATTCCACAATCACCTCCCGACGAGACTTGTGGAAGTAAATCACCAGTTCATCAAACTATTGGTTAATTTATTAGGATTTAACTGTTTCACCGAAAGCATACAAAAGTTAAAGAGAGGCTAGGCAATTGCCACAATGCCTATGCCAGAGAAAACCTTTTGTGCTTTTATATCTTTGATTCCCTATATATCAAGCATACCATACAAGTTGCCAATTTACTTGCGCTCAAAAAAATTATTTGACCACTTTAACTGCTGTAAATATTATGAATAATACATTCATAGATAACAGTTTTAAACTTATTCATATAGTATGCATATTGAATTATTTTGTAAGCGATTCTAATTCTAACTACTATATACAAGAGATATTTCTAGAAATTAGTTCTTCGTCGGCTGAAACCCTTGTTGGAAAGTAGCTGTGCCACATATCTAGATTAACTTCTGGAGATATAGAAATCAAACTGTGCGATCGCTAACTACATTGTTGTATGAATCTTTTGCCATACAACTGTATATCTCATCGTTAAAAAGTAAAGATACATACTCCTTTATTTTTTTATGTTGTTTAATTATGAAGACTCCTTTAGCCAAGTGTATGGTAAACTTGCGGAGGGGTAAAAGTAAGTTCAGTATATGGAAAAAGCGAGTGTTAAAGTAGTGAATGATAAGTTTCCAGCCAGCCTATCCTCGTAATATAGACTTTTCTACCTTTTGTTCAAGGGAATTGTAAATATAAAGGCGCAAGCAGTATTCGAGGCAAAGTAAAATCTACAAAAAGACTAAAATCTACTGCCCAGCTGAATTTACTCACAACATTGGTAAGTCTGCTGTGGCTAATTCCCACGGAGAAAAAAAGCCAGATGAAGCAAGATGCAAATCTTTACAATAATATCAAGTCCATAAGAACTCGTTTGGGCTTGAGCCAACAAGATTTAGCAAATATTGCTGGTGTTACCCGTCAGACGATTAGTGGTGTAGAATCTAGACAGTATACTCCTTCGGTCGCAATTACATTGCGGTTAGCCAAAGCCCTAGGCTGTAAAGTTGAAGATTTATTTTGGTTTGAGCAAGATTTACCAGAAATTGAAGCAGTTCTTAGTAGAGCAGTACCAGAAACTCAGAAATTTCGTGTAAGCATAGCACGGGTGTCAGGGCAATGGATAGCCTATCCGCTTGTGGGGAAAGATGCTTTTCGTACAGAAATGATAGCCGCAGATGGTGAGGCATTTGTGTTGAATAAAGCTGTTGAGGAATTGCCAAAAGGATTAGAAAGCAGAAGCAAAATTCTTGATCCCTCAGGAAGGGGAGAAGGTTTTGCCGCAGAGTATCCGGAAAGTAAAACTAAAAATCAAACCGGTGCAAACATTGTTCGAGTCAGGCTGTTAGACGATGTAGACAAACTGCATAATACAGTGGTGATTGCTGGTTGTGCTCCAGTAATTTCGCTGTGGGCAAGAGCTACTGAACACTGGCATCCCCAGTTACGGGTCAATTATACTTTTGCCAATAGTATGGCAGCTTTGCATAGTTTATGCAGAGGAGAGGTTCACATTGCAGGGATGCACCTATACGACTCTCAAACAGGAGAACATAATGTTCCTTTTGCACGGGAGATTCTCGCAGGTAAGGAAGCAGTTTTGATTACCTTGGGTATCTGGGAAGAAGGACTTTTAGTGCCCCCAGGTAATCCAATGGGAATTCAAACAGTTGCAGACTTGGCATCTAGGGGAGTAAGTATTGCAAACCGTGAACCTGGTGCTGGTAGTCGAATCATCCTAGAACAACTACTGGAGCGAGAAAAGGTACCATTGAATGCAGTTAAAGGGTTTGATTATATCCTTCACAGTCACCAAGATGTTGCCAAAGCAGTAGTTTCCGGAATTGTAAATGCAGGAGTTAGTACTGCTTCTATTGCTGATATTTATGGGTTAGGATTTGTCTCTCTACACCATTCGCGGTATGACCTAGTAATACTTAAGGAATACTTGCAAGAAGCACCAGTACAGCAGTTGCTTGGTACTTTGGGACATAGATTAGTGCGATCGCAATTTGAGATTCTTGGTGGTTATGATACTAGTAGAATAGGCGAAGTTGTAGCAAATATTTAAGATGGTTCACTTATGCGGAAATTTAATAACAGTTAATGGAATGTGAAAAAGAATATCCCTAACTTTTTTTTAAAGTTAGGGATACCAAAATTACTTTAATGAATCAGAAAATAGACAATTTATTTTTTATATTGAACTGTCTAACTGATAAAAACATTTTTTAGTCAACAGCAACTATCACATCTGAAGACTTAATCACAGCGTATACTGGACTCCCTTCAGAAATATTAAGGTTTTCTGCTGAAGCTTTTGTAATAATTGAGGTTACTTCTACTCCAGGGGCAATTTCAATAATTATCTCCGTATTAATAGCTCCAGGAATAACTTTTTTAACATTGCCTTTCAGAGCATTACGAGCACTAACTTTCATACTGAGTTACTTTTGTTCTTGATTAATTGGTAAGCATTTAAGTAAATATAACAACTTTATCGTTAAAAATACCTCAGTGAATTTACTGCTGTCATGTAAATTCACTGGGGCTCTCAATTGGATTAAATTTATATCGGATTTTACTTCGTAAGTTAGGATAAATACATTACTTAGTAGCATTATATCTTTTCATTTCTTGGGTAATGGTAGAATTACGAAGTATATATCTAAATAGTACTTGCAAAAACCGTACTTACTCCTGGAGTATAATGTTAGCTCAATATCTATTATGTAAAACAGTATATCGTCTGTCAGAATATACTATGTTTACACTAGCTATGGTTAATCGACGCCAACCATTACATCCGTAGATTTAACAACAGCGTAAGCATCTTTACCCTCAATTAAACCAAGTGAGGAAACCGCATCCTTTGTAATAATGGATGTAACTTCTACCCCTGGTGAAAGTTCTAATATAACCTCAGAGTTTACGCTACCGGGTATAATTTTTTTGACTTTTGCTTTTAGGACATTGCGGGCGCTAATTTTCATTTTCCCTGACCAAACATATTTCTACATATATGAATACTATATAACATAGAATAACTAATATCTCGTCGCGCAAAAATTTAGAGAGTTTCCAGTTACAATAGTCACTTTATACATGCAAATAAATACTAGTACCAAAAAACAGACAGATGTTCAAACTTATCCCTCTGTGGCATATCTTCAAATTGCTGCTATATTTCCCTGCGTCCAATTAATGTATTGATAAATATTTGGAGAAAGATATGAATGTGATGTATTGCTCCATACTAGTATCGTTTCTGTACTACAAATAGAGTAAAGTCTCCAGGATAATTTGATTAGAACATTTGTAACAAGTTAAAATAACGTTTCTTTTCTTAACTAGAAATTATGCTGAATTTTTAGCAGTAATTAAGGCATAAAACTAAGATTTGTACTGAATTTTCAAGAAAAATATAAATGTTCAGCACAAAGATTAGGTGATTGCTAACCCCAAAACAACACTTTCTTTGACAATTTTTAGCATAGCTCTCACTTTATAGCTAGATTGACAAATACTTTGCAACCTTAACTTGTGACCAATGAATTAGAGAGTGGATGGAGAATAATATCTTCCATCGAATCCAATTAATTACATAGCCTCTATATGTTATAATAGTAAGCCTTTATTTTCGTCCATATATCAGGTTCCATTTGATTGCTAGTTCAAAATAGAGATATGAAACTAATTAACGTGAGTTCGATGAGTTATAAAGGCTGAAACTCTTATCCAGTATTATGTGTGATAACCAAGAGTTTCTAAAAACTCTGAGTTTATTGAGAATCGAATCAGTAACCCTTGAATTTGCGAATTATTGACTTGGTTCTCAACTAATGATTGAGGTAGTCTTTGAGCCTTAGTGTCCAAAACCATTGATTCACAAGCTTTATAGCGTTTTAAATCCGTCGAACTCACGTTAATTAAGAAATCAGAACAACTTCTTCTCCTCAAAATGAAGAATATGGAGGAAGAAGAACAAAATTTACAACTGGATATCAAGAATTTATCAGAGATGAGTCTGGAGCCAAAACGCATCATTATAGAAAATAAAAAATCTAACTATATTCCAATGCGGAATTACCCCATAGTCCAATCTGTTGGGTACTCAGGGTGGCAAGTCTTCGATATTTGGAGAGATATTCGAGTCGATAATTTTTCTGATTTTTAATCTTATTTCTAAATTTAATTACTGTAAATATTGCTGCAATGTAAAAATCAAATGGAAACAACGCAGTAGAATTTCCACAGAATAATGGTAGGGTTTTCCATAAAACCACCCTTCCACAGTACGCTCGTGGTAGCCTGTTAACGCCGACAAAGTAGTGAGGCAAGCTTTCATATAACCACAAGGATTACGTTCTCCTTCTTGCGGTAACTCAACCCCAGGATGAATAATGGGCATCCAAATAAGGCACCATTCCTGTGGTGTCATTGGCTGTAAAAGTGCCAAAAATATTTTTTGAGTATTTGGATTATTGGCTGTTTGTCGCAGTATGAATTTTACGAACCAACGGGGGATTTTCTTGGCATTAATTAGCTTTTCTTGGCATTGCATTTTATTTCTGTCTTGAATTTCTATTTGTCATCCCAAAGCGATCGCCAAACGACTACGAAGCCATTCCCAACCAATAGCAATATTCGATATAAATCTAAATTTGATGCGAATCTAAAACGCTATTTCCTGCTGTTGGTGACTCGGATAAGAAGCTTTCAAATCGGTAATAAATTGAGCGATCGCATTCACCCCAGTACAAAGCATTCCACTTGCAGCACGATATCCGCGAGAACTCCATCCGCTCCAGCCAAATCTTTCTCCAATCTCCCCAAACTCAGCCACAACAGCATCTGATTCTTGATTGTTACTCATTTGCAGCCGAACAAGTTCTTGTTCTTTTTGGGACAATACGTTATTTAGGCGATCAACTTCCCGCGTCAAAGGCTCGATCGCTTTCTCAACTTCTTTGTTGACAACCCTTACAGCTTGATTGTTGAGCGTATTTCCCCAATTATCTGTCCGCGAATTGGAATATTCGAGAGCTTTTTCTAATTCTGTAACCCGTTGTTCGAGTTGTTTATTCCTTGTTTGTAGAGCTTGCACTGACTTTAGCTCGTCCTCTTTCGCAGCCAGTTGTGCGAGTAAATCTTGATTTTTCTGCGCGATCGCACGAGCATGTTCTTGCGCTGCTTGAAGTTCTTGTTTTGCCGCTTGTAGTGCTGCATCTCGAATTTCTACAAATCTTCCCTGTTCTGACTCAGCTTTTTCGTGATTGTATTGAGCGATCGCATCTGCAATTTTCTGCTCAACTTCGGCTGCGGTAAACAATTCCTGAGAATTAGCCTTTCTCACTGGCTGTTGAGCTTCTGGCTCGATTTGGTGGGGTTTGAGCAGGTGTTTGACTTCCATTCCCTGGAAAACAGTGTGGTCGAGCAGTACCCAAAAATCTCCCTCTCGCTTGGACATGATTATCCCACTATGTCCGTTCCATCCTGCATTATCTTCCTTGACCACAATCCGCATTCCTGGGGCTAATTCCGTAGTTGGCAAAGCTGGAGTTTGACTTACTTCTGTGCTTGGTATTTGTTTATTCCCTTTCTCCCTCACTCCCTCACTCCCGCTTTCCTGCTTAACCTGTGCTGCTGTTTTCTTACCCGATCGCACTAATTCTTTAACCAAATCGTGGCTGACTTTGGTTAACTGTCGCAGCGCAGAAACGCTCCAGTTTTGGACATTTTGACGGATTAGTTTTTGCGATCGCACTGGTAATTTCTCAAACCAAGCATAAATCTCCATCGCAGAGGAGGCGATATAGCGTGATGCACCAAAATCAGGCGAGGCAAGCCATTCAGAAAATACTTTCTTCCCATTGGGGCAAAATGCAAGGCAGTCTAAGTAAAAATCTTGGAGTGATCGCCCTATCTCCAACAACCCGTCGAAGGTTTGACGAACGAAACCAACGAAACTTCCGAGGGTGGATTTTGCCTTGGTTTGCAAGTCGGGTTTGGCAAAGCGATCGTAGTCGAAGTTGTAGGCTATTGCAAAAGGTGCAGTTATATTCATAATTAAAGATGTCCCTTTTATATTTTGGGAACCAAGCCTTCTGAACCGATCGCGAGTCTGAGCAGAAGGTTTGGCACTAATTGAATGTTCTTTCGTTGTGGATATCAAGACTTAGGACTCTGAGCAGCCTTGCTGATTTTTATTCTGTCCATAATCAACAAATGTGTTTTTCTTCGTTGATGCGACATGGAATAACAGCAAGAGTATTTTTCTCCAAGTAGTCGTTATGCCATGATTAATATTGACCTCGCAAGGGGTTGACACTGACTGTTGCAACGAAATATTGACAATTGAGTGCGATAGTTATTCATTACTAATTCTAGTTGCGTTGTCACTAGCCGTCAACCCGTTGCGGTAATTAAAAGGTAAAGTTTCTTGTAATGGATATGAAACAGTTAAGAGAGCGATTAAATTTGAGAACAGTTGATGTTGCCAGTAAAGTCGGTGTTGGCGAATCCTCCGTCCGTAATTGGGAGAAAGGACGTACTATGCCCAAGCTGAGAATTGACCAAGTCGCAGCATTATGCAGGCTTTATAATTGTTCAATTGAAGAACTAGAACAAGCAGTTAATGAGTCGATGTCTCAAGCGTTGCAATATCAAAGTCAGTCCTGATGTGACTTACATAGTTGGTTCGGTTATTTCTTATACAAGAATTTGATATGAATTTAACGCTGAAATTAAAAATTATTTCTTCAACATCAGGAAATACGTTGATGATTAAAATTGATTAAATATTTTTATAAACTGTAAACTCTAAAATAGCGATCGCTTCAGTAAAATTTTCCTGGAGCGTCCGCAAAATAACAAGACGAATAAATGTCTTTGGCACCTTATTTGTGAAATGCTTACTGGGCAAAGGTTTTGTTGATTATTGAGTGATGTTAATAAAAGTTGAAAGCTTTTCAGGATTTAGATGCGTTTACCCTACACCAAATACGATTTAGTTATCGCATCGCTGAGTTGGGAGACGGGAGTATCGATCAATCTCAAAGGATATTTCTCCGCAGTTTGGGGAATATTTCAGGGTGTGCAATCTGCAAATTCGGTGCGACAGATGCTATCGAGGGTGCGGCATAACTCAACCACCTGCGAGGTGATGTGGAAAATCGTTTCAAAAAATACTAAAATTTTACGTGATTATAAAATACTCGTTTGATATTCTCCGCCGCAGTCACGTAGAACACCACGATCGCCCCCAGAACTAGCATAAAATTCAACGGCAATGGTTGAAATCCGAATACCCTTGCTAACGGTGTCCAAGGAATGATTATTGTCACTCCGATAGTCGCCAGTGTTGCCATCAACAAGTATTTTCCTGGCTTACTGTTGAAAATGGATTGGCGAGTACGAACGACTAACACAACCAGCGATGCAGAAATGACAGACTCCAAAAACCAGCCTGTTCTAAACTGTTCTGGTTGAGCTTGTAGCAGCAACAGCAGTGCCGCAAAGGTGAGATAATCAAATATTGAACTCAGCAAACCAAACACGATCATGAAGTTGCGGATAAACTTGATATCCATCCGGCGAGGTTTGTTGACTAACTCCCTATCTACCCGATCTGTTGCGATCGTCAATTCTGGGAAATCAGTTAGTAAGTTCGTCAGCAAAATCTGACTGGGTAGTAGCGGCAAAAAGGGCAGAAACAGAGAAATTCCCGCCATACTAAACATATTGCCAAAATTGGCGCTAGTTGCCATAAATACATACTTTAAAGTGTTGGCAAATGTAATGCGTCCTTCCTTTACGCCTTCGACAAGGACATTTAAATCCTTTTCCATCAACACAATATCAGCAGCTTCCTTGGCGACATCGACTGCACTTTCAACCGAAATACCCACATCAGCAGCATGAAGCGCAGAAGCATCATTAATACCGTCTCCCAGATATCCAACTACATTCCCCGCTTTTTTGAGGGCGATGATTATACGCTCTTTTTGGTTTGGCTCTACCTCGGCAAAGACATTTGTTTGTTGCACTTGATGCATCAAGGCTTCATCACTGAGCTTTTCTAGTTCAGAGCCTGTCAACGCCTTTGGTTTAGGCAGTCCTACCTGATGAATGATACTCATCGCCACCGCCTTACTGTCTCCAGTAATCATTTTTGGGGTGATTCCTAGCAGTTGTAACTCTTTGAGAGTGTCAGCAATACCAGGTTTTGGCGGATCAAACAGAGCTAGGTAGCCGAGAAATGTCATGTTCGTTTCATCGTCTTTGCTGAAAGAATCTTGATTAAAATCGCGATAAGCCACACCCAAGGCTCTAAATCCCCTACTACCTAATTCTTCAGCCTGTTGGTGGAGTTTTTGTCGCTGATCTGCAATGTCAATAGTTTTCCCCTCAACAATCTCAACATTTGAGCAAACATCCAGAATATTTTTCAGTGCGCCTTTAGTGATAATCAGATGCGTACTTTCTTTCTTGAATAAGATGCTTAGACGTTTGCGGTTAAAGTCATAGGCGACTTCATCTAACTTTTGATAGCCAGAAATATCGAATGTTTTGTATTCGCGAATCGCTGCATCGATGGGATTGACATAACCCGACTCAGATGCAGCATTCAAATAAGCGTAAAGCAGAACGCGAGTCGCCTGCGGCGAGGCTACGCCTAACGGCGGGCTTTCGCCAACGCCAACGCTTTCTTTCCCTTCCACATCAACCGCAGAGTGAATTTTCACCTCTCCTTCCGTCAGCGTCCCCGTTTTATCGGTGCAAAACACGTTCATACTGCCAAAGTTTTCGATCGCGGGTAAGCGCTTCACGATCACCTGCTTTTTCGCCATTTTCTTGGCACCACGAGCCAGGTTAACGCTAACGATTGCAGGTAACAATTGAGGAGTCAAACCCACCGCCAGCGCCAGAGAAAATAGAAAGGATTCCAGTACTGGGCGATGGAGATAGACGTTAGCGACAAAAATTAGCACTACCAAAATTAGCGTTACTTCCATGAGAAAGTAGCCAAACTTACCCAATCCGATTTCAAATTCGGTTTCGGGAGGTCTGAGTTTCAGCCGTTCCGATACTTTGCCGAATTCAGTTTCTTTTCCAGTATGAACGACTACTGCTTTTGCCGTTCCACTAATAACATTGGTTCCCATATAAAGGGAATTGGTGCGTTGGGCTAGTCCAGTTTCCGCAGGTAATAGGCCACTTAACTTGTCAACTGGATAGGTTTCTCCTGTCAGTGCTGCTTCATCCACCGATAAATCTTTCGACTCTAAAACTAGACAGTCACCCGGAATATTTTTACCCGCACAAAGCACTACAATATCGCCCCTGACTATTTCCTCGGTGGGGATTTCTTGAGATTTCCCATCCCTCAAAACAGTTGCTTTAACTTGCACTAATGCCAATAATTTTTCGACAGCATTCGAGGCTCCTCGCTCTTGCCAAAATCCTAATAGCCCACTGATGAAGACGATCGCCAAAATGATTATGGCATCTGCCGCATCTTTCAGAAAAATCGATAGCACCGCCGCAAAAATCAGAATTAAGATAATCGGACTCTTGAACTGATTGAGCAACAGCATCCATGCGCTCGATTTGTGTTTCTGTTTGAGCCTGTTTGCGCCGTACTCGCTCAGGCGTTGTTTGGCATCTTGACGGCTTAACCCGGAGATTGTAGAGTGCATTTGCTGAAGCACCTGCTCCGTGGGTAAGCTCCAAAATGTGGAGAGTTGAGGATTCATCGGTGTGGTTTTTGGGGGTCTCATAATGCACCTGAAAGCTAGGGCAAACACATCTAAATCCTGAAAACCTTGTCCAGCAATGACACTAACAGAAAGTCTATGGTACAGGGCTTCTTAATGATTAATTAAACAAAAATATTTATGCTTTCGCTAATCAATTTGATTCTACTCAAACCCTTACGTATAGCCCATTAGGCATTAAGGAAAAGCGGAGCGTGTCCGCTACCCTTTGGGAATGCTTACCCTGCGGGAACGACTTTGCCCAACAGCGAATGTTACACTTTGCTTCACACTCCTGCGGAGAAGCAAGCTACGCAATGACAAATATATATAATTCCTTCAAAGTACTTAAAACAAACTATGTCCAAAAACTGCTCCATCCTAAATGATTGCAGTAAACTAGCAACTGGCGGTCTCTCTAAAGGATGAGATTTTGATTCCAGGTGGCTAAACTGCTAAAACTTATCAAAGAAGACGAGCAGTCATTATTTAGATTTAGTTAATTTTCCGAACTTTTGCAACAATACTAACAAAACACCAGACAGCAATAATCCAATAATTATCAACCGCCATTTCCATAACCATTCAGTAGGAGAAACAGGAAAGGCAATCGGATTACCGCGATCGCGCAGACGCTGTTGCAGGGTCATCAATTTGGCGTTTTTCCGAGGTAAGGTTTCCACTAATTGATCAGCCCAAATATTTTGTTCTAAGGCAAAAGTAGCAGTCATTCCCGCAGCAGCACCAGTAGACCATTCAATCGACTGAGTTCGGTAAGCAGCAGCACTAATATGACTGGTCGCAATATTTGTTCCCGTTACCAAAAGGTTATCAATTTTTTGAGGAATCATTGCCCGCAAAGGAATTTGAAAAGGATAGGTTTGAGCGTGAGCTTGTTTTTCTTCAGGACGTTCGTAATTAAGCGATCGCTCTGGAGGACTCAGTGCCATACAGCCGTGAATGTCTATTGGATAGTGACCGATTCCCACGCTATCGGGAAAAACTGTTGACTGAGTACGCTGCATCCCCGACTCTCCTAAACTAGCAAGAGCATTTTTGAGAGCTTGGTATCTCGTTGGCGAAAACTTCTGTCGATAATAAGGTTGTTCGTAGTTTTGACGAGAGACACGGTAGGGAATATCAGCCAAAGCCATGATTTCTCCCGTTGCAGTTGCTTCAATGACATACCATCTCCCAGATTTAGGGGGAAGAAAGCGAATCTTTTCTTTGCCAAATAAGACCGAATCTTTTTCGCTGTAACTCTCTTCTAAAGTTTGGGAGAGAGGATAAGTATTTAGCGATCGAGCCCCATAAGCAGCAAAATGTTGAATTCCACTAACAGATTGGATAATTTGCTCGGATTTGTGGTTATTGGAGCGAACAATTTGAAGTTCTCTAATTACCGTTTTGGGAAACCAGCGTAAACTTCCTCCTCCAGACTTGGCAGCTTCTTGGAGCATAGCTAAAATAATCAGATGACCATCACGAGGGAAAAAACAAACCTCGCTGACCCAACAACGTCCTGGATTTTGAGTCCCATAATGGCTGGCAATTCTCTGACGTAGCTCTAAATAGCCTTGAGAAAATGCCAATTGAGTCGATTTTCCTAGTTCTTCGTCAAGCGCAGAAGTCCCCTGAGAAGAAACCTGTCCCCCAAGCCAATCAGTTATTTCAGTTAGACAAACAGTATGTCCAGTTTTTAAGGCTTCATAAGCTGTCGCGACCCCTGAGATTCCGCCACCCACCACTAAAAGATCGCACTGGATGTCTTCGATCTGAGGTTGGGATAAAATTTTGATTGCGGGTAATACTAAATTGCCCAAAACCAAGCAGAAGGCAAAACACATAGCAAATCCCAGCAATATGGTCTGAATTGGTTTCTTTAACAAATAAAAATATCAAAGCAAAATAAATCATCCTAATTGGTCTTAGCTAGCAAATTCCAATTGCAGCCGTAGCCAAAATAACTAGCCGCATATTCCAGATTTTGAATAAAAGTACCAATTGATAAAATCGTTTCTCTCTGAGTCGGGTCAACGGCAGGTAGCCATTTACTTTTATCGTTGCCGATAATCCAGTGATAAGGTTCGAGATATTGAACAAACCACGGCTGCATATTGTGTCCACTCGGCGCGAGGGAGACGATAAACAGAATTTCTTTTTCATCCGGTTTGATAGTTTCTTTGTTATTGTTTACTGGTTTTATATCCGTCCTTAAAAGATTCCTTTTATCACTTAAGAAATAAGATGTTGTCATAGTTGCAATTATTATTCCTCCTGCAATACTGATAAAATTTTCCCTATTCATAACGCTCATAATTGAGGGTAAAGAGTAACTAATTTGAATTATGAAAAATTAAAAAATGCGGAGTATCCTTTTATATAAAGATTGGTGGATAAATCCCGCACTGTGCTTTTTAACCTATTTCAAAGTTCAGTCAAAATACTGAGATGCAATGTACTTAGTTGCGGCTTGGGTATAAACACTCAGAACGCGATAGGATTGCACTTCACTAATCATTGGTTTGAACCTCAGTAAATTGCTTTTTAGAAGTATGCTGCATATGAAACCACATAGAAATTCCTGTAAAAAGCAAGATGAACAAGCCGAGAGCATTCAGGAAGGGATAAATAAGTTCTAGATTAAGTGCGCCAAAATGTCCCTTGTGCCAATCTAATAACCAGTAAAACCCATCTTTTTTACCTGCTAAATCAACAATCTGAAAAATAGTTCCTGTAATTGTTGTCAGCAATAAAGGTAACAACATAATAGGTGCAAGTATGCTGTGCAGATGGCTAATATTTTGAAAATAGTGGCTATGATTTTTTGTGGTTGTCATCAAATAATTTCCTTATCCATAACCTTTGTAGAGATGTAGCAATGCTACGTCTCTACATTGTTTTTCACCAGATGTCTAATGTTGGCAGATTAATAGTTCAAAGCCTTAAACAGGGACAGACAAGCTGATTTCATGACTGATTTTGCCTAGCATTTGCTTCGCCTGACTAACATCATCCTTGTTACCTGTCACCAGGATGATGAACTCGCCTGCTTGGATGTTAGTCTCGTACCTGAGTATCTCGTGCTTGGGGATTCCTAACCCTCCTAAAGCACCAGCTAGTCCGCCAACAGCAGCAGCACCAGCGCCACCAACGAGGGTTCCTTCCAACCAACCTGCCAATACTCCCACAATGGGGCCAGCAATGATGATCGGCGCGACTCCGGGAATAAATACCACTCCAGCCCCTGCTAAAATGCCAAATAAACCGCCGACGAAGCTACCCCAATAACCACCGCCTGCGGCCCCAGCTTTGGCTGTATCTTTCCAGGTGAGAAATCCTCGCACATTTTCTGTGGTTTGGTAGTCTTTACCAATGATTGAGAGCTTTTGCATATCGAAGCCTGACTTTTGTAGCTCCAATACAACCCTTTCTGCTTCTGCGTGGGAAGGGAAATGGGCAACAACGGTATGTGTATATGTCATGAGTTTGGCTCTTGTATGTATGTGAAATAGTTCTCAGACAAGCTTGGTTTTACTTTTTCGTAGTTACCGCAGCAGCTTCAGCATCTAGTCTGGCGGCGATCGCTTCTAAGGTGGCTTTTTCAGCTTCTTCAAGGGTGGCGATCGCTAAAAAGGCCGCTGTAGCTGCATGGTTTTCAGCTTTATCTGCCCGATGTTCAAGCTTCTTTACTTTGCGGCTCGTTTTCCATTCCTCAACATGGGACTTCACTTCAGATTCTTTTTCTTCAAATTGAGTTTTCAGCTTTGCTCGATATTCGTCGAATTCTTGTTTTTTAGCATCCAGTTTTGTTTTCGCTTCTTCAAGTTGGGATTCAATCTCAATTTGAGTTTTTTTCGGCGCAGATTGAATACTTGCCTTCAGCGATTTTACCCGTTCTTCAACTGCTTCTAGATTGTCATGCAGGTTTTTAGTGAAGTTATCAATTGCAGTACTCATGATAATTGCTCTATTATTATTTTCTGAAATCTGGCTCTATGATTGTCAAGCTTAAAATTAAGGCCATGCTTGAGTTTTACCACACATTTAATATTTACAAATTTGGAAATATATAACCTCTATCTTTTGAAGGGTTTAATATAAGTTATACAATTCAACCATTATTTAAATCGTCCTTAAAAGTATTTTATATGGTGGTGAGTTACTCTTTGCCGCTTTTGACAAGACTCGTGGGATTAGTACAACAAGGTAAAGGTTAAAAATTCTCCAACTAAAACTGAGAGAATATGGTAAAAAAAACTAGTATGTTGTTGAATTTTATTCTAGCGATCTCTTGATTTATTCTCATACCTAAGATGAAAAGGTGAGTTTTTTTAAATCAACCAAATAACCCTGGAAATCAAACATCACTTTGTTATATTGGTTATATTGTTAAGAGTATTCATACTTTAATTTTTCCTGATAATTTTCCCAAATCATAAAATTATATAGACAGTTTTGATAAGATTGCCAGCACTTTTGCATTTTATAAATTAGAGGTATTACCTATGAGCATTTCCCTAATACCTAAAGAGATAAAACCTAAAGAGGTAAAACCAAAGGAACTAAAGCCGAATGGACTGAGTAAGCTAAGAGCAAATAAATGGCTACTTGGGTTACTGATATTGATACCCATAATTAATATTAGCTATCTTGCTTATAACCAACTTGTTGTGGTGCCTCAAAAACAAGCAAAGAATAAGGTGCAAACGGCTTTAGTTAAGCGGAGCAATCTGCCCATCACAGTTTCTGCAAATGGGACGGTGGAACCTGAACGATCAGTAAATGTGAGTCCTAAAACGTCAGGGATTCTCAAGCAACTGCTGGTCAAAGAAGGTGATTCTGTGCAACAAGGGCAGATACTTGCTTACATGGATGACTCAAATCTTCAGGGGCAATTACATCAGGCTCAGGGTAATCTGGCTGCGGCTCAAGCAAATGTGCAGAAACTAGTAAATGGGAATCGTGCTGAAGATATTGCTACAGCAAAAGCACAACTGGCTGAACAAGAAGCAAATCTCCAAAAATTGCTGAATGGAAATCGACTCCAGGAAGTTGCCCAAGCCCAAGCTCAGTTGAAAGATGCTCAATATGCTCTGCGTCAAGCTGAAGATGATCTGCAAAGAAATCAAAAACTCTATAGTTCAGGTGCGATCGCTCTCCAAAGTCTAAATACCTTCCGCACTAGCCGCGATCGCGCCCAAACTCAAGTCAGGCAAGCAGAACAAGCTACTTCATTAGTGCGATCGGGGACTCGTCCAGAAGATATTACTCAAGCTAGGGCAGTGGTAAAGCAGAGACAGGAAGCTCTGGCGTTGTCTCAAGCGGGGTCACGACCGGAAGATATTCAGCAAGCCCGCGCTCAAGTGGCATCGGCTCAGGGGGCGGTGCAAATTATCCAAGCAAACCTCAACGATATGGTGATCCGCGCCCCCTTTAGTGGGATTGTTGCCCGGAAATTTGCCGATCCTGGCTCTTTTGTTACACCCACCACAGCAGGTAGTTCAGTTTCCTCTGCCTCATCTTCTTCCATCTTGGCTCTTGCATCCACGAACCAGATTGTTGCCGATGTGGCAGAAGCGAACATTGCCCAAATTCGTATGGGTATAGTTGCAACAATTCAGGCAGATGCTTATACAGGGAAAACTTTTACCGGAGAGGTGACGCAAATTGCCACCCAGTCAAGTGTTGTGCAGAATGTGACCAGCTTTGAAGTGAAGACATCAGTGCCAGATACCCAAGGCTTATTGCGATCAGGAATGAATGTGACTGTGGACTTTAAAGCTGGAGAGTTAAAAAATGTCCTAGTAGTGCCGACTGGGGCGATCGTGCAACAAAACAATGCTCAGGGTGTATTTGTCACCAAGGACAAAGGCGATTCGGTCTTTGTGCCGATTGTCGTAGGGACAACAGTAAATGAAAAAACCGAGGTCAAATCTGGCTTAACTGGAAACGAAAACGTTTTACTCAGCTTTCCACCTGGAACTCGTAAGGTTTCTACAGCTAATGGCAGACCTTCTTGACATACTCCTTGTACCTTTAGGTCAAGGATTCTCTAAGTCTCACGGCTTAGATTTCTGCTTCTTAGCAACTGCCTCCACCCCAAAGGTTTTTCGGTCTTATGTTTGCTCCACAGACTTAAATTCCCGGATGTCCCTCGGTATGTACTTAACTGTAGCACAAAGCCGTCCTATAAGGACGGGGTTTCAGACCCAGAGGTTTCGATGAAAAAACTTACTAATTTACAGACAAAAACTCGTCCGCGCCGTTCGGGAAAGCGTAAGGTATCTTTCAGTGAAGTTTTGATCATGTCAGTCGAAACACTGTGGGGTAATAAACTGCGGACAGGTTTGACTATGTTGGGGGTGA
This sequence comes from Calothrix sp. UHCC 0171, assembly GCF_034931845.1. NCBI lineage: Bacteria > Bacillati > Cyanobacteriota > Cyanophyceae > Nostocales > Calotrichaceae > Calothrix > Calothrix sp. UHCC 0171. Next base: position 48,310 of record NZ_JAYGHN010000035.1, on the reverse strand, counting down.
TTATTGGCATCTCCTCGGTGATTACGATTACCTCTGTAGGACAGGGCGTACAAAAGTCAACGGAGTTACAAATCCAAGCCTTGGGAACAAACGTGATGTTGGTTTCCGCAGGGGCAGCCAGAACAGGCGGTATCAGCCAAGGCGCAGGTTCAGCTAGTACACTAACCTGGGAAGATGCCCAGGCGATCGCCAAACAAGTCCCAGCCGCTAAATCGGTTTCGGCATTCTTACAACGCGGTTCAATTCAGGTCGTCCGGGGCAATACCAACATTGCTACTAGCCTTTTAGGTACGGATTTGAACTACCCAACGATGAAAAATATTCATCCCCAAGTGGGACTATTTTTTAATCAAGGGGATTTAGATGCTGGGCGACCTGTGGCGTTTCTCGGTTCTAAGGTGCGCGATGAATTATTCAACGCAGACGAAACTGTGATTGGAACTGATTTGCGGATTCGGGGCAAGCGATACACCGTGGTTGGGGTGGCAGAATCAAAAGGAACATCGGGTGGACAGGATCTAGACGATCTGATTTATATCCCCCTTACCAATATGTCTGCCCAAATTGTGGGCAATAACGCCTTGACGGGTGTAGCAATTAATGGATTCTGGGTAGAAGCAAGTGATGGCGATCAACTGAACTCGGCTCAATTTCAGGTGACAAATATTCTGCGTCTACGGCATGGCATTCATCCTTCAGCCGTCGATGATTTTCGGATTATCAATTTAGTTGATATTATCAGCACTTTCAGCAATGTGATGGGGTCATTTACCTTGATGATCGGTGCGATCGCCGGGATTTCCCTAGTTGTGGGCGGTATTGGCATTGCCAACATCATGCTAGTTTCAGTGATGGAACGAACGCGAGAAATCGGCATTCGTAAAGCTGTGGGCGCAACCGGCACAGATATTTTGAGCCAGTTTTTGACGGAGGCGATCGTTATCTCCACGGTTGGCGGTGTGATTGGTGTGGGATTGGGTATCGGGTTCGCCTTTGCTGCCGCAACTGTGTTCAAATTTCCGTTTATTGTGCCGTTGTGGTCGATTGGGACAGGATTTAGCCTTTCATTAGTAGTTGGCGTTCTGGCTGGCGGTATCCCAGCGCGGAATGCTGCCAAATTAGATCCAATTTCAGCACTACACAATGAGTGATCGCTATGGCAACTATGATCTCGATGGAAGGCATTACCAAAACCTATCACTTAGGAGAATTGGATGTACCCGTTCTCAAGGAAATTAATTTATCAATTGAAGATGGGGAATATGTGGCGATTATGGGGGCTTCGGGTTCAGGGAAATCGACCCTGATGAACATTATTGGCTGTCTGGATCGTCCTACGAGTGGACAGTATATCTTAGACGGTAGAGAGTTGACGACGCTAGATGATGATGAACTTGCAGATATCCGCAATCAGTATATTGGCTTTGTGTTTCAACAATTTAATTTGTTGCCCCGATTGACAGCGTTAGAAAATGTCATGCTGCCGATGATTTATGCAGATGTCCCCCGTTCCCAACGCCTGAAATCTGCGATCGCCGCCCTGGAAAATATCGGATTAGGCGATCGCTTAACAAATCGCCCTAGCCAACTTTCGGGAGGACAGCAACAGCGAGTGGCGATCGCTCGCGCACTGGTGAATCATCCCGCCTTAGTGTTAGCAGATGAACCAACGGGGGCTTTAGATTCCAAAACTTCTCACGAGATTATGAATCTGCTAACAGAATTAAATCAACAGGGAACCACGATCGCAATTGTCACCCATGATGCGACTGTAGCAGATCAGACAAAGCGGGTGATTCAAATGCAAGATGGCGTGATTGTGGAAAGAGCGATCGCCCAACATTTCTAACACCAGCATTGTTCTCTCGGAGTATCTTGCAGGGTAATTAGTTTTAGTCAGGAGGTGATCGCTTCTTTTGCGTTTTTCCAGCCTGCAAAGCTAGGTGGGAAACCTTGGACATTCTCATAGCCTAATAGGTGCAGTGTCATTACCCCCATTGCTGATCTATAACCAGAGGAACAGTACAACACCACAGGGCGATCGCGGGGAATTTGATTCAGATTTTGCGACAGGGTTCGCAGGGGAATATTAATTGCGTTAGGTATATGTCCAGATTGATACTCAGAGGCTTCTCGCACATCTACTAACATGGGCTGAGACTTCTTTAACAGGCTTTTTAACTCTTCGACAGTGGCGATCGTGTAATAACCTGCGGGAATCGAAGTGAGAAAACTATCAACTCCCGATTCTACATTGGGGGGTTTAGATAGAGTTTGCATCCTGGGTTGAGAGATTGATTCAGCCTGTGTGAGAGTTGCTGCTAGAGTTGGGTTTAGCCCAGCACCAAGCAAGAGGCAAAAACACATAGCAAATCCTAGCAATATGGTCTGAATTAGTTTTTTAGCTATCATATAATTTCGCAATTGTAAAGTAGCAAGTCAATTAATTATGGCGTTGAATATGTAGCCGATGCTGATAATGCCAACGGTCATTAACCCGACAAATACAGCTAACAGTTGTGGTCGTAGCACTTTTTTGAGAATCACTATTTCAATTTTCTCTCTACTGAATCCAAGCGATCGCTTCGCTAACGTTTCTTAATTGACCCCACGCCCCGCCCAGATTCCCGAACTTGAGGAGAGCCAATATACTCTATTGAACCCACACCGGATACAGTCGCATCTAACTGCTGAGTGACATTAACCACAGCACTCCCCACACCGCTATTGCGAACCGTCGCCTGCTTAGTCTGAAAATTCTCCCCTTGGAAACTTCCAACCCCGGAAAGATTGAGTTCCAGCACATCAGCACTGCCGGCGATCGTCATGCTACCCACCCCATCAAGGGAAATCGACAACTGTTTACCTTGGATATCGTTTACCTCAAAACTACCGACACCATCTATATTTAAGCTCTTTAGGCTTTTCACCTCCACAACGAACTCAATGGGGTTGGTGGGATTCATATTTGTATCTTTTGCGATGGTGAGATAGAGAACATTGTCAGCTACACGACTTTCTAGCAACGGCAGAATGTTGTTGTCTGCGGTGATCGTTAGGGACTCTTTTCCCGTCTGCTGTATCCTGACTTTACCTACAGATTTACTAGAAATGGATGAGAATCCACCTACTTCTCTAGATTCGGTCTTAACTATTCCAGAGCCTCTAATCCCACCCAAATTGAGATAGCAGCCTGTTAACAGGCTCAAAGTTGTTAAACACACAATCAAACCGTATGGCTTCGATCTCATTGTTTTGCCTGCTATATAAATCCTTAGTCATTCACTTTTCATGCAACAGCTTTCTAGAAAGCTTCTGGCTTAATACGAGGCGATTCTTGCGTTTTTTATAAGCCAAGTAACTAGCAATAATCATCAGAAATGGTGGAGCCGCAAGCCATAACCAGAAACTAGGAAGTAAAAAATCCGAATCGGTTCCATATCACTTCATCCTTAGACCCACCAGGGTTTCTTTCCAGTGCGAGGATCAGTTTCCGTCCACGGCGAGATTAAAATGCTGTTGTCGATCACTGCAACCTGGACAATTTTGAGCGGTAGAGGAGCGGGGCCACGCACCACCGACCCATCTGGGGCATAGCGAGAACCATGACAGGGACATTGAAACTGCTGATCCAAGGGATTCCAGGGGAAGGTACAACCAAGGTGAGTGCAGTTATCTACAAGCCCAATACGATCCAGGGTGTGATCTTCTTTGACAATCAGATAGGTGGGTTCTCCTGCCAAACCGGCAACCAGGGCGCGGGTTTGGGGCGGTTCAGCCAGAATTTGCGAGGCGGGGATTTGTTTCCCTAGAATATCTTTAGCCAGAATAGCACCCCCTGCTCCTGTTTTTTCTGCTGGAGCAATCAAGAATTTGCCAGCAGGATAGAGCACAGCACCCGCAGTGACAGCAACAGTTGCTCCGGTAATAAAGTTAAGTAGTTGCCGTCTTGATAGGGATGGACTTTCGATTGGAAGGCTATTGTCCATTATGGGTCTCCTTAAAAATTGATGAGTGAATCCCTTTAAGAGACTGAAAAATAAAAAATATCCCAAATTCTCTTGTGGGATGGGTGTTCTCACTACGTGCCACTACGCGAACACCTATCCCAGATTCAGAGCGGGTAGGATACCCCAGAAGATGGATAATTTATTTTTTGAAAGTCCTTAAAGTTGATCATTGATCTGGCTGGTATGAATTCCCAGGAGGCTATAAAGACCACAAAATCCTACTAAAGCTGTCACCAGCAATACGCTACCTGCAACGACAAGACCAATACCCAATCCGGTACTGTAGTACGGGAAAAGTCCTAGATAAAACAACGCCGAAGCTAACAACAGACGGATCAGGCGATCTAACGAACCAACATTCGTTTTCATAACTGTAATCTCCAATATTGAATAGGCTACAAAACCCTTGGAAAAATCTTGAACGGGCTGCAAAACCCTTAGAAAACCCTTGGTGCAATTATGCAGGAAGCAACTCTCAAGGGATGGCAATTTTTTCTTATTTTCTCTTTCATTATAACCCTTAAATTACTAGGATTTTTAATATCAAGACTTATATGTTTCTAGTACAATTGATACAGTTTATCCAGTATTCAAACATGATTTCAAGCAACAGAATGTCATACTTTTTTATGATTAATTCTCCATAGCTAATTTTGGAAATACCTATTATGAGTTCAGAAACCTTAGCGGCTCTCAAGCCCTATCTCAGCTTTTTTCACCCTATTACTATGTGGATCTTGCTGGTTGTTGCGCTCTATGCGATGTACCTGGGTGTGCAAGTTCGACGAACGAGGCTGGCAGACGGAGATATCAAAAAAGAATTGGTGAAGGGTCGGTTTGCCATCCGCCATCACCAAATTGGTTCTATCCTCCTGGCATTGATGGTAATAGGTGCGATCGGGGGGATAATGGTAACCTATTTTAATAATGGCAAAATCGTGATTGGCCCTCATCTGTTTGCAGGCTTAGGGATGGTGGGATTGATTTCTACTTCTGCGGCGTTAGTCCCCTTTATGCAGAAGCATGACTGGGTTCGCAGCATCCACATTTCGCTGAATCTTATTCTGCTAGGATTGTTTGGTTGGCAAGCTGTGACAGGGGTGCAAATTGTGCAGAAGATTGTTACCCAAATGATGAAGAATGGTGCAGCGTAAGTATTATTCACGCTACAGATTAAAGAGTTCTAATCAAAGATTTTCTGGGATAGGTTTTCTTGATTTGGATTGAATAATTCGTTGGGGTCGATTGAGAAACTTTAACTGTTCAAACCAAAGCAGTGCGATCGCCCCACCGCCCAAACAAATTGCCAGGTCAATTGGGTGTAAGAAGGAGAAGCTAAACAATTGACGCAAGAAGGGAACATACAACACGAAGGCGAGAAAAACCAGTCCCCCACCAATCACCCACCAAAGGGCATTATTGGGGGATTTCAAGATTTTGAGGCTGAGGCGAGATGAAGAACTTTCGCTCAAAATTAGTCCTAAATTTGCCAAAATTAACGTTGTAAAAGTTAAGGCACGGGCATCAAGTTCGCCTTGTCTGCGATATAGTGCAACGACAAAGATGACGAGAACAATTACCAAAATTCCCACTCCTTGCAGTACTGCCAAGCCCAAAGTTTTCCTACCAAATAATGGTTCTTTGGGGTTACGAGGAGGACGCTGCATCACCGTTGCTTCTGCGGGTTCGGCTTCTAAAACAATTGAGCAAGCTGGATCAATAATTAAATGTAGAAAGGCAACGTGAACGGGAAGTAATACTAACGGCAACTTAAACAACACTGGAATTAAAGACATCCCTGCAATGGGAATGTGAATCGCCAGCAGATATGCCATTGCTTTGCGGAGATTATCAAAAATGCGCCGTCCCATTTTCACCGCTTGCACGATGGACGAAAAATCGTCATCCAATAATACTAAAGCCGCCGACTCACGAGCCACATCTGTACCTCGCTGTCCCATCGCAATCCCAATTTGGGCAGATTTGAGCGCAGGGGCATCATTCACACCATCCCCAGTCATGGCGACGACTTCACCCTGGGATTTCAAAGCATTAACTAACCGCAGTTTTTGTTCGGGAACAGCGCGTGCAAAGATATTTGTACTTTGAATACGCTCCTGGAGTTCAAGATCACTCATGAGATCCAATTCTGAGCCGGTGAGAATAGCTCCCATTTGCATCAATCCAATCTGACGGGCAATAGTTTGAGCCGTTCCGGGATAATCACCCGTAATCATGACTACTCGAATACCTGCGGTGTAACATTCTTGAATCGCCGCCGCCACATTTGGACGCACTGGATCAGACAGTCCCACTAATCCGAGAAATTGAAAAGGAAAGTCATGTTGCTCGTCGGGTAAATGATGCGGATTGAGCGACGGATGAGGCGGTAAAAATGGGGGCGGTGCATCAACAAGAGAGGCTTTGGCAACCCCTAATACACGCAATCCTTGATCTGCCATTTCACTGATTTGGGCTGCAAGAATTTTCTGCTGTTGGGGGGTGAAATGACAGAGATCCGCGATCGCTTCCGGCGCTCCTTTGGCTGCAATTTCATACTGCTTGCCATCGGCTGACTGCCAAACGTGAGACATTGCCAATAGCTGCGGTGACAGGGGATATTCTCGTAACAGCTTCCAATCGTTGTGCAGATGTTCAGTATGCGCCAGATAGCGATCACCTAATGCCTTAAATGCTTTTTCCATCGGATCAAAGGGATCTCGCTGGCTTGCTAGAATGCAGAATTCGACTAATTCATGAACTGCTTCGGGGAGAGACTCTCTTAAATGCAATTCCAAATTATATGGGTGAGGATTTTCTGCCTGGTTGTATGCAAATAGCTGTTGTACAGCCATCTGATTCAGGGTCAGCGTCCCAGTTTTATCCACACACAGAACCGTTGCTGAACCCAAGGTTTCCACGGCGGAAGCGCGACGAGCTAAGACGTGTTTCTGAGAAATGCGCCAAGCTCCCAATGCTAAGAAAATCGTCACGACAACCGGAAATTCATTGGGCAAAATTGCCATCGCTAGGGTAATACCTGCGAGAAATCCTTTGAGCCAATCTCCTCGCGTGAGTCCATAAATTACAACGATCGCTACACACAATAATAAAGCAATGCCAAACAAACGGCTCACTAACTGAGTCATTTCCTGTTGTAGGGGAGTCGGTTCTGGCTTGACTTTTTGTAAAGCCTTACCAATCTTGCCCATCTCTGTTTGAGCGCCCACCGCTTGGACTTGAGCAATTCCCTGTCCTTGAACTACCAAAGTGCCAGAATACACAAAGGGCAACTCATCGCCCCCTGGACGCGCCATTTCCACGGTACCGGCAGCAGCAATTTTACGGACTGGTAGGGATTCCCCGGTTAATAACGACTCATCGGTTGAAAAATTTGTGCAAGATAACACCATTGCATCGGCAGAAACGCGATCGCCTTCTGCCAACACTAAGATATCTCCCCTAACAACTTCTCGTCCTGCAATCCGTTTTCGCTCACCATCCCGAATCACCAAAGCGCGAGGACTGGAAAGGTCGCGTAAGGCTTCTAGAGCATGTTCGGTTTTACCTTCTTGGTAAAGGCTAATCCCGGTGATGAAGAAGACGAAACCTAGCAAAATCAGGGCTTCCTGGAGGTCGCCTAAAATCCAATAGATGATACCACCACCGACTAGTAATAGGAATATCGGGTCTTTAACGGTATCCCAAACGAACGATAAAAGATTATGCGATCGCGACGAGGGGAGTTCATTGTAGCCTTCGTCTTTGAGCCGAGCGATCGCTGTCGCAGACGGCAAACCGTTCGCTTCTTGCTCAGATAAGCCAGCCACGGTATTGAGATGCTGTGCATGTTCAACCATAATTTAGCTTTTTCCTATAGAAAACTCCACAAAAAGAAATCGGAAATGTTGAACAGAAATATAATTATCTATAGTTGCTTTAAGCTTTCAATTTTATTGAGGCTGATAGCTCCATCAGTAGTACGTCCTGTCATTTCGCTTTCATAAATACGGTAGATAGCAATTGCCTCTGCACGTCCCCAGGAGTCTAGCCAAGTTCGATTGATTGCAGGAGAAAGTGTTGGATTTCGCTCTTTAATGTGTTTAAATTTAATCTTTGTATAGACAACAAGCAATAGGATTTTAGTTTATTTTATTTTTTCCCATACTTTGATTTTATTGTACCGATTTACTTACTTTCTGTTGATTAACTCCCAAGCTCCGCAAAATTCCTGATTATTACCCTAAATTCCAACTAAAGCATAAATCATCAAATATTTCTTATATCTTTATAGGTAGATAATGTTTAGATTATCTATTCCTTTTGGATGTTTTATTTATGCGTAGACTATAAATAGACAAAATATTTAATCAAACATAATATTAGCCATAAAACTTTATATTTATTTTTAACAAAATCAGAGAAGATAAATGGATATATAAAGAAGTATTTGGATTGAGTATTTGTTTTTATTGCTTGAGCAAGGTTTTAGCCTATGAAACTTTCCCATGAGTTAATTCCTGCTGCTTCTCTAAGCCTCAATGAGGTGACGATCGACGTTCGGGGACTCTACAAACACTATGGTAAAACAATTGCAATTCGTGGACTCGATTTGCAAATCAGCCGTGGCGAATTGTTTGGATTGATTGGGCCTGACGGTGCAGGGAAGACAAGCACTTTCAATATTTTGGGTGGTGTGATGGAAGCAACCGCAGGTGATGCCAAAATTCTGGGATTGCCTGCCCGTGATGCTCGAAATTATACTGGATATCTGACTCAACAATTTTCTCTTTATCCTGATCTGAGTGTGGATGAAAATATCTATTACAGTGCAGGATTGCGACTTGTCCCCGAAAATCAACTTGACGCACGACGCACCAAGTATCTCAAGTTGATGCAACTCGATTCATTTCGCGATCGCCTTGCCGGTCGTCTTTCTGGTGGGATGAAGCAAAAGTTAGCCTTGTGCTGTGCATTAATTGCTGAACCGCAAGTATTATTATTGGATGAGCCAACAACTGGAGTTGATACCATTGCTAGGCGTGAATTTTGGGACATTCTGGCTGGATTAACTGCCCAAAATATTACCGTACTGGTTGCGACTCCCGATCTAGATGAAGCCGAACGGTGCGATCGCGTGGCATTAATTTACAACGGACAAATTCAGCAAATGGGTTCTCCCTCAGAACTCAAGGGTAATTTAGGCTTAAATCGCTTAATTATCCGCACTTCACAGCTAATTGAAGCAGAAAAAGCACTGATTGTCACAGAAGAGGCAGAGGGGAAGGGAGCAGGGAGCGGGGGGAGCAAGCCCTTCCCCTCTACGCTCCCCGTAGAGGAGCATGGGTACGTTCCCGGAGCGTCTCGTATAGAAGCCCCGCCCTTCCAAGGCACTTTGACTGGGGCAGAGTACAAGCTCCGTCTCCCCTGCCCCCTGCCCCCTGCTCCCTTGCCTCTTTTGACAGGTGAAATTGTAGAAGTTTCCACATTAGGCGATCGCCTGGAAGTTTTGGTGAAAGATGTGAAATCGGGAATTGCCTTTGTGCGCGATCGCTTGACTCAAAACAATGTACAGTTCGAGGAAATTCAACCAGAATCACCCACACTAGAGAACGTTTTCACCACACTCTTACGCCAAAAAGGTTCTGTACCAAAATCTCTGGCATTTCCGCGAGTTAAAAATTTGGCAATCTCTGAACCTGCAAAGGCGAAAGTTGCCATATCTGCACAGAATCTCAATCGCGTTTTTGGTTCTTTTCACGCCGTTGTGGATTTGAATCTGGATATCCGCTATGGCGATGTTTATGGACTTTTGGGGGCAAATGGAGCCGGAAAAACCACGGCCATCAAAATGCTATGTGGACTATTACCAATTAGTTCTGGCGAAATGTCCCTGGCTGGGGAAACAGGTAATCTTCGCAGTGCAGAATTGCGGCAACGTATCGGCTATATGAGTCAGAAGTTCACCCTCTACGATGATTTAACAATTCTGGAAAATTTGCAGTTCTATAGTGGTGTTTATGGCATTCCACCCCGTCAGCAGCGAGAAAAAATTAGTTGGGTGTTATCCATTTCGGGATTAGAAGGACAAGAACATTTACTGACAAGACAACTCCCCGGTGGATGGAAGCAACGAGTAGCATTTGGCGCATCCGTCATCCATGAACCGGAAATTTTGTTTTTAGATGAACCAACTTCTGGCGTAGATGTTTTAGCACGTCAGCAATTTTGGCAATTGATTAATGATTTTGCTCGTCATGGGACGGCAATTTTGGTGACAACCCATTATATGAACGAAGCAGAACAATGTAGCCGGATGTGTTTTATGGTTGCAGGGCGGAAAGTCGCTGAAGGTTCTGCCAGTGAGATTAAAGCTGCACAACCTGGTCAATTATTTGAGTTAAAAATTGGCGAACTGCAAGGAAGTTACGATCGCTTACGGCAATTTCTCGAACCGTGGCGTGTGTCCATTTTTGGCGATCGCCTCCATGTTGTTCTCGATCATCCTACCGCAGAACTGCCCCAAGTGCGGTCATATCTGCAATCGGCAAATCTCTCCCTTACAGATATTCAACCGATGCCATTTTCCCTAGAAGATGCCTTTATTGGGGAAGTGCAACGAGCCGGAGGTGCGCCGCCATGATGATTCGCCGGATTCGCAATCAATTATTCAAAGAATTAGAGCAGTTTGTGCGCGATCGCTTAGGTGTTGCCCTCGCCTTCATTTTACCTGTAATTGCCCTGCTAATTATTGGCTATGCAATTCGCCTGGAAGCGAAAAATATTGCTCTGGCGGTGCGGGATCTCAACCAGACAAGCTTCAGCCGGAGTTATATTGAACGACTATACGCGACCAATTTATTTGTCCCAGCACAATGGCAAGGGGAACGCTTTCCCGATGCCATCGACCGGGGAACGGCTCAAGTGCAAGTCACCATTCCACCTGACTTTACTGCTGAGGTACAAGCGGGCAAAACTGGAAATCTGCAAGTTGTGATTGATGGCAGTGATGTGATCAACGCACGGGTAACAAGATTGGCGATTCAGGGAACAACTTTGTCAGTTGTACAAGCCCAACTCAGTAAAATTGCTGACTCTGTTGGTGTGATTTCGCAAGTGCGACTCTGGTTTAATCCCGGACGACAGGAATCATTATTTATTGTACCTGGAAGTTACGGAGTGATTTTAGCCATCTTTCCGCCGTTGTTGATAGCGATCGCATTAGTGCGAGAAAAAGAACAAGGGACAATTCTACAGCTTTACGCCTCTAGCCTCAGTGCCTCGGAACTATTGCTAGGTAAATCCTTGGCATATACCCTCGTGGGATTGGGAGAAGCTTTAATTCTGTTTATTGTCGGTTTTTTGTTGTTTCAAGTGCGCGTGATTGGCGATCCCACTCCCTTAATTATTGGCACTCCCATATTCATCTGGGTAAGTGTACAACTCGGATTAATCATTGGCATTTTCACTACCACCCAAAGCGCGGCTGTACAGGCGATCGGCACAATTAAAGTGCTGACTGCCTTTTTGCTGGCAGGATTTTTGTTTCCCCTCAATACAGTGCCGTTTCCATTTTCGATTGCTTCCTATTTAGTCCCCGTGCGGTATTACATCGAACTTTGTCGGGATGTATTTGTGCGGGGTTCAGGCTGGTTTGGAACTTGGCATCTCATCGGTGCTTTGCTGCTTTTGGGAATTGTCGAGTTTGCGATCGCTTGGTGGGGAATGCGGCGAATGCAACTATAGAGATATATTCTACTTGTACTTGCATCGGCAGTGTCTCCTACTCAATTAAGTAGGAAGGTACAATTAAATATAAAACCTTTGTAGGATGGGTTAGCACAGCGTAACCCATGCAGAAGAAGACTTTGATGCGTTACGGCTACGCCTAACACATCCTACCTTTAATTAAACCTGGCTACTTACATTAGTTTAGAGAGTATTTCTTCATACATCCAGTAAATATCTGTCTTTTCTGTTTGGTAGGAATAGTGCTTAAGGCTGATAATATCTTGTATCTGTTCTAATAACTTTTTGGAGCGTTGCTCCATAGGATGTTTTGCGGTAAGATTCCGCATAATACTCTAAATAGGGATGTTATACGGAAAAATTCCATATAACACCAAGGGATACACGGAAAAATTCCATATAATCCTCCCGCACAGGGTAGTTATGCGGAAAAATTCTGTATAATATCCAAAATGGGGGTTTAAAAAAGAAGTTTTCTGTATATCCAGAAAAAAGGTAGCTGTAATGCTTGATATATTAGGATTTAGAAAAAGATTATACGGAAACTTCCCGTATAATAAATAGTTAGCCCGCTTCGCGCAACTTTGTCGGAAGTGATAAAATAACAATCGTGAATATCAAAGCTCTTTTCGATACAGCCGCACAAGATTACGACCGTACTCGGCCTCAATACATTCCGTGTTTCGATGAGTTTTACAGCACCGCTCTCGGACTCATTCCTCACAACAGCCAAGCCCACATCAAAGTACTTGACATCGGCGCTGGCACAGGTCTGTTATCTGGCTTAGTTGCAGCGGCCTTTCCAAATGCTTCCATCACTTTAGCCGACATTTCATCCGAGATGTTGAGCAAGGCGCGCGAGCGTTTCAACTCAAATCCAAACATCGAGTACTCGACTCTGGACTTTATCAATGCGCCAATCGTCGGGAAATACGATGTTGTGGTTTCGGCTTTGGCGTTGCATCACACGCCGCAGGAAAAGTTAAAGGGCGTATTTCAAAAGATTTTCGATGCTCTTGAAAACGGCGGACACTTTATCAATGCAGACCAAACTTTAGGAACTACGCCAGAGAACGAAGATAAGTATGCTCAGGCTTGGCTCAACGGTGCTAAAGCCAAAGGTTGCACTGACCGCGATATAGAAGTTGCTATTGAGCGCATGAAGGCAGATAAAACAGCTACGTTGCAAAATCAACTCTACTGGTTGTCCGAGGTGGGGTTTATTCAAGTTGACTGTTGGTATAAGAATTATCGGTTTGCCGTCTACTCCGGCCAAAAGCCAGCCTGATAGTCGTCAACATCGGGCTAACAACCCCAATGCACACCGACCGCCGAGGGCTTATCTGTTGGAAGTTCGAGGTTATCTACGGCGGGTGATTGGGAACGTTAGCTTGCTATCCGCCATAAGTTCCTGATTTCCCCGTAGTTCGTTTTTGCTAGGGGTAAAGCTAACCTGATTTGCTCTTTCCTGAATTTTTGTAACTTTAGATATAATGCATTTGTAATAGACGTAAGTACACGTACCCTGAATTCTATGGAAGAAATCATCCAGGACGCTTCAGATATTTATCCGACCTTGAAGCAGCTTATCGACAATACCACGACAAAGTTTTTAGCAATGGGTGTTGCTTTTGATCGTTGAATTACGTGCAAATGTTGCAAAATCCGATTCAGATTACACCTGGAGTTTGCGGGGGACAAGCGCGAATTAGAAATACACGAATTCCCGTATGGACTTTGGTAGCATATCGTCAACAAGCTGCGCCGGATGAAGAATTATTGGCAAATTATCCTGGATTGACTGCGGAAGATTTAAGTGCAGCTTGGCATTACTACGAACAAAATCCTGAACAAATCGATCGAGAAATTGCCCAAGATGATTTAGTTTAATGGCATTACAATTTTACAAAACATGAAAATTTTCCGATCGCAATGAGTATGGTAAAAGTTGATTGCGATCGCCGATTTTTAAATATATCTAATTCCTAAATACTAATGCTGAATCGTCTTTGCTTTGCTGCTTTTGGAGATTTTAGAGTTTGCGATCGCTTAATATAAGTCTAGCCCAAAGCCCTATTTTTTCGTGAGTTCTTGTCATTAACGACCGAACAATCGCACCGATGGCGTAACCGCCTGCCGTAGGCGATCGCCAAACATAATAGCCATCATTACCAATGCTCTATAACCAATCCATCCACATAATCAAAATCTGAATCATCGGTCACAAGCACCCAACCATGTTCCAGACAATGCGCTGCAATCCAAACATCATTCATCGGAATTGGTCGTCCTTTGCGCTTTAAAGCAGAACGAGTTTGAGCATAGATAACTGCCGTTCTCTTTTCCACAGGCACAACCGTACAAACTTCCATAAACTCCAAATATCGAGGAAGATTTTTCAACGGTCGAGTCGAGTTCTCAGCCCCAAACAGTAACTCTCCAACTACTACCACCGACAAAAATATTTCCGGTAACGCCAACACCCTTGAAACAACATCAGGATCACCATTCAAAAAACGTATTGCAACAGAAGTATCTAATGCAATCTCACCACTCATTTAAATCAACCTGACGACAATCAGCTTGAATTGCTTCCTGTAAATCGGCCGCCTCATTATCACTCAAAATACCAGCAAATTTCGCTAGAGGATGATGACTGCGCGTTGTCTGAAGACGATGTAAAAAATCTAACATTACTTTAACTAACTCATCTGGAACCTCTGCAAGTTCTTGGATAAGCTGCTCGCGGCTAGTCATACATTTGCCCTCTTTAGCAAAGTTTATTGTCTAATATTATAACGAATCAGTGAATCAGCTTCCGTAACCTCTATCAATCCCTCACGTCCATCAGTATACTTGGCTTTCTGTTGGACTAGAGGCTACGTCAAAAATTCCATTATCCAAAATTTAAAATCTAAAATTCGGTAAGGAGTATGGTTGTTTGGCTGGTGTTTATCCTCAACGAGAGCCTGAATGGAACTGTTGGGATATTTTGGTTGGTTCAATCCCTGGGGTAGATTCAGGTAGAGCAAATTTCATTTATTATTAGGTCGGAACGAGTATTAGCGATGCCCTTGGCAAGCACTTTGTGATATCGCCGATTTTTAAATATATCTAATTCCTGAAGACTAATGCTGAATCGTCTTTGCTGTGCTGCTTTTGCGGATGGCTGAGTTTGTGGCAATGCAACTATCCAATGAAGCGAATTCATCATGATGTAATTCACGAGGATAAAATCTATGAAATGGCAACAATTAATTCTGGGTTTTATCGCCACCATCAGCTTAATATTTGCAGGTAATGCCTTAGCGCAGACTGACATCAATATCAACAATACCAACCTGATTCGCTTTGGTGGTAGCGTCACCGTACCAGAGAATCAAGTTGTCGAAAATGCCTTGGCTTTTGGGGGGAGTGTTACAGTATCCCCTAATGCTAGAGTTTTAAATACTGCGATCGCATTTGGCGGGGATGTCATCCTGAAAAAAGGAGTGCAGGTAGAGGGTGATGTTTACTCCTTTGGCGGCAAAATCGTCAAAGAAGAAGGTGCGAATATTGGTAGTAGGTATACCACCGATGATCGACATGGGATGATGGATAGTTCCAATCGAGGTAGAGGTAGCTTCTTCTACACTATTTCTCTGGGTCCCATTTTTAGAATTGGTAACGCCGTACTAGCGGCGATTCTTGGACTGATTATTTTACATACCAATCCCCAGTTCCTGCCTTCTTTAGCTACAAAATTGCGTCAACACCCCAGTTTGGCTGTTTTATGGGGAATGGGGGCAATTGTCGGCATTATCTTTGTGAATGTGTTTCTAGCGATTACGCTGATTGGTATTCCTCTGATTCCACTACTAAGTCTGACGGTGATTATCACTTCTCTAGTCGGATCATTAGCCGTGGCACTTTTTGTTGGTCAAAGTCTAGTCGGTAATCGTAATTGGTCGTTACAGCAGCAGTTTTTGGTAGGTTTGGCGGTCGTGACTATTCTGACCCTCATTCCATTTTTCGGAAGTTTAATAATTTTCCTAGTCAATATGTTCGGCTTGGGAGTGATCTTGCTGTGGAAACTTGGTAGAGAAAAACCTCAAATAGCGACTGAGTGAGGGCATTCTCCTGACTTTACCTGTGGCGATGGATCAGGAGATTGAGTTGCAAATTCCATCTACCATTTGACCTTATTTAAGTTTAAGAAAATCCATGATTTATTTGCCTTTGATTTCAATCCTGTTGCTTGTTGGACCAGCACTTGCAGCAATCTCCATAACGCGATCGCTCACCACCCGTGGACATTTAGTTTTGTTGAGTATATGTATCCTCTACGGAATTTTTCCATTCCTGGTCACTTGGGGAGGGATGGGTTTAGCTGAACGCTTTGGTTGTTCAGCAGAAGCAGTTCGCTTTATTTGTCCGTCTTCATCTTGGCTTGGAGACGTAATTTCGGGGATGTTCATGGCTCACTGGCTGGCGATTTTCGCTATTCCATCAGCCATTTTCGGTGCGATCGGACTCCTGATTTCTTTGATTCTCAAGGTCAAGCGATCAGATACCAATACTCCCATCATCCCAAGAGTTATATTTTATCGCAGTCGTCATAAAGTTTTCGCTGGCGTGTGTTATGCCCTTTCTCAGCTATGGAATTTACCAATCATGGGTGTCCGAATTGTTACCGTTATTTTAGCGATCGTCATCCCTGGATTTATTTTCTTGTACTTTTGGTGTTGGTTGGCATTCCCCATCGAATTGCGATCGCAACAACAACCTGTAGGATAACAATCATGAGTCTACGCAAATATCATCAAAATCCTCTGAGAAAAATACATTTTTTCAAATTAGAGAGATAACATTTTTGGCAAAGTTTTAAGAAAAAATAAAAATATGACCCAAAATAAGCTATGTCTTAAGCAAATCAGATTTTTTCTACTTTACACTTTTTCCATAACATGGTTTTGTTGGTTAACTATTATCATCGGAAACAGATATTTTAATGCTCTTTGGTATGGTGAGTCTTTATTTTGGATACCGTACTTAATTGGCGGGTTGGGTCCAGCAATTAGTTCCTATATTATTTATCGACAGTTCCAGAAAGATTTTAGTGAAAAATCTTATGCTTAAAATTCAACTTCGTCAGTGGGCAAATCATCACCCCATTCCTTTATTTGTTGGTTTTACCTATCTCCTCTTTTGGGGAATATGGCTGCCAACCTCATCAGCGACGTTCGCCAGTCAGCTAACGCAAATACCTCAGCTTGAAACCGACACCTCATCTTTCCCATCAGATCAGCACATCATTTTCAAAGCTGACACATATCTGAGCAAGCTGACCAAAGCCAGACTTTTTAGCGGGTCAGTGCTGATTGCACGAAATGGCAAAGTTCTGGTCACAAAGGGTTATGGCAAAGCAGACCGCAAAAAGCATCTGATGAATACGGCGCAAACGAAATTTCGTATCGGCTCAATGACAAAGCAGTTCACGGCGATGGCAATTCTCATTTTGCAGGCACAGGACAAACTCAATGTGCAGGATCGCATCTGCACTTACCTTGCTGACTGCCCTACCAGATGGCAGCAGATCACCATTCATCATCTCTTAACCCATACCTCTGGAATACCAGATTTCACTAGCTTCCCAGACTTTAAGATTACTATGCGATCACCGTCTTCTCCCACCCAAATGATCGCGCGGTTTAAAGACAAACCGTTGGCTTTCCAGCCAGGGGAGAAGTTTAGCTACAGTAACTCCGGCTACGTTGTGCTGGGTGCCATCATCGAACAGGCATCAGGTAAAAGATATGAGGCATTCTTACAGGACAATATCTTTGTCCCGTTGCAGATGGTAAATTCGGGCTACGACCATAACAAGAGAGATCTTGCTGTTGGCTATCGGGATCAGACAAACTTGGCTGATTTTATTGATATGTCTATTCCCTATGCTGCTGGTGGGTTGTACTCCACCGTAGAAGACCTCTACCGTTGGGATCAGGCTTTGTACACGGACAAACTGATCCCGAAAAGCCTGCGAGACAAGATGTTTACTTCTTTCGGCGGATTTGGTTATGGCTATGGTTGGGGCATCGGCAAGGAAGACGATGGCTCCGCCCGCCGCAGGCATCGCCCAGTAATTAGCCACATCGGCGGAATTCAAGGCTTCAGTAGTTCTATTGCTCGCTACCCCAATGACAAGGTTGTCATCATCGTCCTGGGCAATCGGGAAGATGGAAATTCTGGAGATATCGGCGTTCAGCTAGCCAAGATTGTCTTTGGGGAGAAGTAAGCCAAATTCGTAGATGGTGAACATGATTCTGCCGTTCGCGTTCGCGAAGCGTTTGCCTCAGCAGAAGACAACTGCCAAAAATATTGGAGGTAAAGTTCAAGAATGAGAAACCCCCAGAAACCTTTCTCGCTGAAAACATATCTATTGATTGTTATGGCGATATCTTGGCCATTTCAAATCGCATATTTGCTGTGGGCAAAAACACCATTTATGCGCTATGCCTTAAGCTCGTTACCAATGATTATGGTCGCAGTTGGCACATACATCGCAGGTCGCTATATATTCCGTGACGGTTTCTCGAAGGCTGGCTGGAGTTGGGGTAAACCAAAACATTATGTAGCAGTCTTTTCACTAGCAATCTTTGTCTGGGTTGTCCCCACCATCCTCGAATTAGTCTTAGGAATGCGGAGTATTCCTAAAGGAGTTATGGTTCCAGACATCCTCGGAAATTTTCTACTTCGTTTTGTCGGTACCTTAATTCCAGCCTTTGGTGAAGAGTTTGGTTGGCGCGGCTATCTGCTACCACACCTGGTCAAACAATACAGACTAAGAACAGCACTGCTATTTCATTCATTTATTTGGTGGGCATGGCATTTGCCTGTACTTATTGCAATGGGCATGACAGAAAAACTTACTGATAATATGGGGACTTCAATCGCCATTACGCTTGCAGTCAGTCTAATTCCTAGCATGATGCACGCGATCGCTTATGCCTATATTTGGACTATTTCGCAGAGCCTTGCCGTTGTAACTGTCTATCACGCCGCATTTGATGAAATTCGGGATGCGATCGAAACTTCAATTGGGTTTGGTTCTTTGGTGCAGATATGGCAGATGCTGACGTTTACAGTATTAGGCGGACTGCTGCTGTGGAAGGGGAATTGGAAGCAGTTAACGGTAAGGAAAGCATGAGAATTTTACTGATTGCTTCTCCCACAGGTGAACAAGTGGGAATACCTTTTACTACCGAACAATTTTTTGGGGTTTTTGAGAAATATAATCAAGCTATATTTCCGATGCAGTTTGTATTGATTTTAGTGGCGATCGCATCGGTTGTACTGGTAGTAAGTCGAAAACCATTTGCAAACAAAACCATTTCGGGCTTACTCGGTTTCCTCTGGCTATGGGCGGGTGTTGTTTACCATTTGACTTTTTTTACAGAAATCAGTCCACCCGCTTATCTTTTCGGCGCGTTGTTCGTTTTTCAAGGCTGGTTATTTTTATACGAAGGTATAGTGAGAAATCGTTTAAGTTTTTGTGCTAACCAGAAAATTTACGGTATTCTTGGTGCAATTTTAATTGTTTATTCCCTAGCAATTTATCCATTAATCGGCTATGCGCTGGGGCGAATTTTTCCGACATCACCGACATTCGGCGTACCTTGTTCGACAACCATTTTCACCTTCGGCTTGCTGCTCTGGACAGACAAAAAAGTTCCATCAATTTTATTGATTATTCCTATTTTATGGTCGATTGTCGGAACCTCAGCGGCTTTGAGTTTCGGGATTAAAGAAGATTTCGGATTGTTCGTCGCGGGAACGCTCGGAACGGCTTATATCATTTGGCGCGATTTAACACCTTGAGAATAGAGAGGTAATATGGAAAGTAACACCAAATTGATACTAATTAAAGTCGTTCATACTTTGATATGGATTTTCTTCAATTTTGTGATTTTCTATATGCTTTATGCCGCGATCGCCAATAAACTCGATTTCTGGCTCTGGATTGGTTATGGATTTGTATTTTTAGAAGGGTTAACTTTACTAACTTTTAAATCCCACTGCCCACTAAATCTGCTTGCCCGAAAATACACAAATTCCACAAAGGACAATTTTGATATTTATCTTCCTAGTTGGCTGGCTAAGTATACGAAGTTAATCTATACAACTATTTTTGTAATCATTTTTATCATCACCATTTATCAAATTCTGAATCAACAAATATTAGGTAAGTATCATGTTAATTAAATGGATTGTGATTATTGGTGTTTTAATCGTAGTTTGTATCGGACTTGCTGTTATCTATGGTAGCGATCGCTGGCAGTCAGAAACCCATAGTTTACGTGCCAAATTAACAAGTGGACAGCGGATAATTCAGCCGAAAATCTATGACCCAAAGGAAATTGAAGATTTGCCAGCACCTGTACAGAGGTTCTTTCAGACGGTACTCAAGGACGGACAACCGATCGTGGCTGTAGTCAAACTCTCCCAGCAGGGACAGTTCAACATGAATGAAACTGAGAACAAGTGGAGTCCGTTTACTGCCACTCAACTTGTGACGACTCAACGTCTGGGTTTTGATTGGGATGCACGTATCCAGATGGCTCCAGGAGTTAATGCCTTTGTTCATGATACCTATTTATTAGGAGAAGGCAGCTTACACGCATCATTACTCGGTCTTTTTACTGTTGCAAAAATGCACGGTGCGCCTGAAAACAATCAAGGTGAATTATTGCGGTTCTTTGCTGAGGCTCTTTGGTATCCTACTGCCCTATTACCCAGTCAGGGAGTGCTATGGGAAGCAATCAATGACACCTCCGCTCGCGCTACTTTGAAGGATGGTGCAACAACTGTCTCCGTTGTGTTTCAGTTTAATGCTGAAGGGACGATCGATACGTTTCGGACTGAGGCTCGTTATCGTGACAAGCTGACTGCGATGCCTTGGGGCGGGCGATTCTGGGAATATTCGGTTTGTAATGGGATGCTGATTCCTTTACAGGGTGAGGTGGGATGGGAGTATCCAGAAGGCATTCGGCTTTATTTTAAAGGAAGAACTACAGAGATTCACTATGAGTTTGCGTCTTGATAGGCTGCAATCGAAACAAACATCAAAATCAAAATTTAGAAATTCCTTCTTTCATTGTTGGCAATAATTATTTTTTGATTATGCGTTGGGAGAATACTACAAAAGGATTTGGTTTTTAGTTTACTATCTTCTCTTTTGCAATAGTTATTTTTATATTAGTGTTACTAACTTCCTTCACTAATATGCTTAGACGACGACACTTCTAATAGTAATTGTAGTTAACACTGATGATGAATCGCCGCCTATTTGCTCTGTTAATCAAGGAAAGCACTGAACTGTTGCGTAATCGCCAACTGGTTATCTTTCTCACAATCGCCCCGATTATTTCAATGGTGATTTTTGGCTATGTGATGAATTCCAATGTGACAAACTTACGGCTGAGTATTCTAGACCAAAATCAAGTAACAATCAGCCGAGATTTTGTAGATGCGTTTACTGCAAATCGTGTGTTTCTAGCATCTCGCCACACTAACAGTCAACAAACTCTCACCCAACAAGTTGAGCGGGGTGAAGTCGATGCTGGATTAATCATTCCACCTAGTTTTGATCGGGATTTGCTGCAAACGGGAAAATCAGAAGTTCAGGTTGTGGTTGATGGAATTAACGCCTACAGTTCCGGACTTGCAAAGGGCTATGTCAGCCAAATTACAACTCAATTTAACTTAGATTTGCTCAAACGCTATCAAGCTGTATCAACTGGACTAGAAGTCCCCGTTCAAACTGAAATGATGTTGCGTTACAATCCAGGAATGCTTGATAGTTGGTTCTTTGTTCCTGGTGTGCTGGGCGCAATCATCACCTTGAGTGCTATTCTGGCTGCGGCTGTGGAAGCGGTTCGAGAAAAGGATCAAGGAACACTAGAACAGTTGTTGATGACTCCAGTTGCATCAACTTATATTTTGATTTCTAAAATTGTGCCGATATCTGCTTTACTCACAGGTACATTGCTGATTTGTTTCCTCGTTGCTCACTGGGTTTTTGCCTTACCTTTTCGCGGAAATTTATTTTTATTACTGCTATTTTCCATTCTCTACATTCAGATTGGTGTTGCCATTGGACTGGCAATTTCTACATTTTCTGAGAACAAATTGCAAACAATTTTGATTGGGATATTTCTCAATATTCCCATTATTTTATTAGGCGGTGCGGTGACGGCGGTGAATAGTATGCCGCTTGTATTTCGCTGGATTGCCCAAATTAATCCGCTTTATCATTACTTGATCATTCTCCGCAGCATTCTTCTTAAAGGTGCAGGTTTAGAAGTTTGGGGTTTAAATGCGATCGCCATGATTGTATTTGCCCTCGTGACAGTTCTGGTGAGTGCAAATCGCTACCGTAGTCAATTAAGTTAACTCAGGGTGTATTTTATGTCACATACAGTAGATTCTTCAAAACCTATTACAATTCCTCAAAAATCTGTTGCAACGCCTCAAAAGCCTGACGATCCAAAAATTCCCACTCCGAAAAAATCCCGACGCTGGTTGTGGATTTTGGGCGGGACTGTGGCGATCTCATCTGTGGGCTTTGGAGTTTGGTATGGGTTTTTTCGTCCCCAACCTGCAAAGATGATTCAATTCAATGGACGGATAGAAGGCTATGAAACCGATGTCAGCACCAAAGGCATTGGTCGGGTGGAGGAAGTTACTGTGCGAGAAGGAGATACAGTCAAAAAAGGACAATTATTAGTGCGTCTTAGTGATGAAGAAGTACAATCGGAACTGAGTGCAGCCACAGCCCAGGTAAATGCGGCAAAACAACGAGAAGCTTACGCCCGGTTACAAATCTCTATTCTCGCAGATCAACTCGCAGATGCTAATCTGAATTTACAGCAATCCCAGGGTGACACGCAAGGTAAAGTTGCGGAAGCTAACGCCCTCGTCTCAACCGCAAAGGCCGTTGTGAAACAAGAAAAAGCACGAGTTTTAGAAGCGCGGGCATTAGTTGAACAGGCGCGGGTAGATAGCGATCGCTATGCCTATTTGGCGATTGAAGGAGCTGAAACCAAACAACGCTATGATGTGGCGCAAACTTTTTACAATACTGCCAAAGCTGCTTTGCAAAGCCGTTTAGCGACTGTGGAAGCGGCACAAACAGCCGTTAATATTGCTCAGGGAAAATTGACGCAAGCACAAACAACAACCCTGAATCCAAGGCGACAACAAACTAATGTCAGTCGATTCGAGACACAAGCACAACAGGCACGCAACACAATAGCAGCCGCCCAAGCTGATGTGAAAACTGCCCAAGCGAATCAACAATTGATTCAGAGTCGGTTAAATAATCTGACGGTGAAAAGCCCGATTGATGGCGTTGTTACGACACGCAGCGTTGAACCTGGTACAGTGGTTCTACCATCGCGCCCCTTGCTGAGAGTTGTAGACTTGAGTCAAGTTTATCTGCGGGGCTTTATTCCCGGTGGGCAAATTGCTCAAGTTCGCGTCGGACAACTTGCCAATGTTTATTTAGATAACGATCCCAAACACCAAAATTCTTTTAAGGCAACCGTTACCGCTATAGATTCTAAAGCCTCCTTTACCCCAGAGAACGTTTATTTTCAGAGCGATCGCGTGCAACAGGTATTTGGTGTGAAACTGAGCCTGGAGCAACGAGAAAGACTAGCAAAACCGGGAATGCCTGCGGATGGCGAAATTCCCTTGCAATGAAGGAGATTAAGATGTTTCACAAAGTTTTGGTCACTGACAAGAAAAATCAGTGAAAACAAATTAAGTACCTCAGCAAAAATATTTATGCATTTACGATGGAATCGGATTTAAGCAAAGACCTTACGATTGCTTCGCTCCACTCGCAATGAAAAATATATATTTAATTTTGTACCAGTACTTATTCTGCAATACGCTTGCTCAAACCATCTAAACCCTGTGTAATCTTTTCACCAGGGTGATTTGCTAAATCTTTCACACCAGCGTCAACCTTAATACCAATAATAATCCCCGCATCGTTCATCACTTTGACAAAAGGCGTTCCATCTTTTGTGGTTTGGCAGATTGTTTCATCATATAAAATAGCGCCATTGATATAGTTACCTAAACCAGGAGTAGTTAAAAGCAACTTCCGGTAAGCGCGGCGATTTTCCTCAGTTGGCGCGATTCCCAGCTTCTCAAAGCGCTTGTTACAAGTATTTTGGCTCTCATCTATAGCCAAGATGCCTTTCCCAGGAGAACCATCGCTTTAGCAGTAGTGACAAGTGGTTGTGTACTCATACCAATTCTTTATGAAGCTGCACTAAATAAAGCTTCAAGAATAAAGTTGTAAGAGGTTAAAGAAGCAATCATTTCTGGAGTAATAGTTTCTAATACTTCGGCTAACTTTTTACGTAGTTGGGCAAGGGTTTCGTAATTTTCCCATTCAAGTTTGCTTTTGAGAAACTCCCAAAACCTTTCGATTGGGTTCAATTCTGGAGAGTGGGGAGGTTGAAAAATAGGTATGATGTTCTCTGGGCAGTCAAGAGTTTTAATTGTGTGAAATGAACCTCGGTCAAATTGAATAACTGCAACGTCATCACCAAGTTCTACTGATAACAAATCTAAAAATTTTTGAAAACAGTGACCATCAAGATGAGAAAACTCGTAGAAAAAACTGTACACAGTTAAAGGCTCAACTACGCCATACAAGTAAAAATTATCACGTTTCCATTGACTTAAACCTACTGGTTTTACACCTCTGTTAGTAATCACACGTCCTGCGACTGTCTTCAATCCTAAGCGAGTTTCATCTTGACACATATATCTTAATCGCTTATTTTCTCCAAATTCTTCTTGTAAAAAACTAAGGGCGAGCGGGAGTTTTTTTTAAAGTGAGATTGGCTTTCCGGATGCTGCTTCCGGCTTTTTGGACGAGGTACTTTTAGTTTGGCACCAAGCTGGTAACGAACTAGTTGGTATACAGTTTTATAGGCAATATCAAGTCCTAGCTCAGTCACGAGCCATTGTTGAATCTGACTATAACTTTGAAAACCCTGTGGTTCAGACAACCGTAGCTTCAAGCGTTCTAAGTTTTCTCCTCTGACTATAGGGTTTTTACCTGGTGCATGTTTAACTTCTAATAAGCCCTTGTACCCTCCATCCTTATATTTGTTTAACCATCGAGTTATAGTTCCCTCATCCCGTCCCAAACGTTCTGCGATCGCATGACGGCTCCTTACTTGACCTGTTTTTAGCCAGTAAAGCATTTGCAACCGTTCTTTGCTACTAGCAGAGTCGGCATATTTAACCGCTTTTTCTAATTCTTCTTGACTCTCTTTTATTTCAACTTGTAAGCTTAAACCCATCGCCCTTAAACCAAATGCACCGTTATTTATAATTTAGTGCAGCTTCATACAGAAATGGTATCATGATTTAAAACCTTTTAAAAGATAAAGAGAGACTCAATGGCTGGATGCGATCACTCTTAAGACTTTGGTGTTCAGAACCCCAACTTATTGAAGAAGTCGGGGTTCTCGTCGCAGTCCTGCAAAATTAGTAAGGCCACTTCCAGTTGACGATTTCCGGCTGATCGATACCGTGCTTGTGAGCATAATTCCGGTTGTTAATAATTTCTTTCTTCATGCACTCTCTAACATAGACAGCAGCAGAACCCAGCTTCGGAACCCGATCAATCACGTCAATCACCAGATTGAACCGATCAACTTGGTTGTTGATAGCTAACTCAAGTGGTGTGTTAATGCTGCCCTTTTCCTTGTAACCACGCACATGAATATTTTCATGGTTGGTGCGACGGTAAGCAAGTTTGTGAATCAGCCAGGGATAGCCGTGGAAGTTGAAAATAACAGGCTTTTCCGTGGTAAAAAGACTATCGAAATCCCAGTCTGATAGTCCATGTGGATGTTCTGTATCTGGTTGCAACTTGTACAGATCAACAACATTAATAAACCGCACCTTGAGATCGGGGAACTCATCTCTTAAGATGGCAGTTGCAGCTAAAGCTTCCATAGTCACAACATCTCCGCAAGATGCGATGACGACATCGGGAAGATCGGGTTCTTGGCCATGATGGTCGTTGCTTGCCCATTCCCAGATGCCGATACCTTTGGTGCAATGGGCGATCGCTTCTTCTATGCTGAGAAACTGGAGGTGTTTTTGCTTGTCTGCAACGATGACGTTGACGTAGTTGGTACTACGCAGACAATGATCGGCTACAGAAAGTAGACAGTTAGCATCGGGAGGCAGATAAATCCGGGTAACTTCAGCACTCTTATTAGTAACCAAATCTATGAAGCCTGGATCTTGGTGGCTAAAACCGTTGTTGTCTTGTCGCCAAACAGTAGAGGATAGTAAGATATTCTCAGAAGAAATCGGCGATCGCCAAGCAACTTCATTTTTACTGATTTCCAGCCACTTGGCGTGCTGGTTAAACATAGAATCAACAACGTGAGCAAAAGCTTCGTAGCTGTGGAAGAAACCATGTCGCCCAGATAAAAGATAGCCTTCCAGCCAGCCGAACAGGTTATGTTCACTGAGCATTTCCATCACTCGCCCGTCGGTAGATAGCTCACTGCCATCGGCATCTTCAGGGAGGATATCTGCCAACCAGACTTTCTCACTGACTTCGTAGATAGCACTGAGTCGATTGGAGGCGGTTTCATCTGGCCCGAATACGCGGAAATTATTCATGTTATTACGCATGATATCTCGCAAGAAGTTCCCTAGAGGCTTCGTGTTTTCCACCTCAACAGCACCCGGCTTGACTACCTCAACTGCGTTGTTGCGGAAGTCGGGCATACGCAATTCTTTCCGCAGCATTCCACCGTTAGCAACGGGATTGGCACTGATGCGGCGAGAACCAATAGGAGCCAGCTTTTTGAGTTCGGGAATTAGACTGCCATGCTCATCAAATAATTCCTCTGGCTTGTAACTTTTCATCCAGTGTTCTAGAATCTTCATGTGTGCAGGATTAGTAGCTACATCCGTAATTGGTACTTGATGCGATCGCCAAAATCCCTCCAATTTATGACCGTCTATTTCTGCCGGCGCAGTCCATCCTTTGGGGGTGCGAAGGACAATCATCGGCCAACGAGGACGTTTTGCAATACCTGAAGTCCTGGCTTCTGCTTGAATTTTTTTGATTTCCAGAACCACTGTTTCTAGGGTTGCTGCCATCAATTGATGCACTTGTGCTGGATCATGCCCTTCCACAAAGTAAGGTGTATAGCCATACCCCT
Source organism: Calothrix sp. UHCC 0171 (assembly GCF_034931845.1). Classification (NCBI taxonomy): domain Bacteria; kingdom Bacillati; phylum Cyanobacteriota; class Cyanophyceae; order Nostocales; family Calotrichaceae; genus Calothrix; species Calothrix sp. UHCC 0171. Next base: position 21,291 of record NZ_JAYGHN010000035.1, on the reverse strand, counting down.
TGAATAAGTCCTCTAGTTCCTCGTGACTGATGCGAGCTAGGATGGTTGGGTTAGCAATCTTGTAGCCATTCAAATGCAAGATTGGTAAAACAGCACCATCCCGAATGGGGTTGATGAATTTATTGGAATGCCAAGCCGTTGCTAGAGGCCCAGTTTCTGCTTCACCATCACCAACAACTGCCGTCACAATCAAATCTGGGTTATCGAAAGCCGCACCGTAAGCGTGGGAGAGGCTGTAGCCTAACTCGCCGCCTTCGTGAATCGAGCCAGGGGTTTCCGGTGTGCAGTGGCTACCAATGCCACCAGGAAAGGAAAACTGTTTGAAAAACTTCAGCATACCTTCCTCGTCCTCGCTCTTATCAGGATAAACCTCAGAATAGGTTCCTTCTAAGTATGTAGGCCCAAGAATACCCGGAGCGCCATGACCTGGGCCTGCAATGTAAATCACATCCAAATCATATTTCTTGATTAAACGGTTGAGATGGACGTAAATAAAGCTCAAACCGGGGCTTGAACCCCAGTGTCCTAACAGGCGATTTTTGATGTGTCCTGGCTTGAGGGGTTCTTTGATCAGTGGATTGTCCTGCAAATATATCATGCCTAGAACTAAATAGTTACAGGCACGCCAGTAAGCATTGATTTGAAACAGTTCTTCAGTACTAAGTGGGGCAGGTTTGTTTTGTTTTACATCTGAAGACTTTGGCTTAGAAGGAGAAATAGTCATAGATTCTGAATCCTACTCATCTATTTTTGGTTAAAGAATTGCTAAACACGCGATAAGTACCTCAGCAAAAATATTTATGCATTTACCATGGAATCGGATTTAAGCAAAGACCTTGCGATTGCTTCGCTCCAGTCGCAATGACAAATATATATTTAATTTTGCACCAGTACTTATATCTAACTAAGTATCTATGAAAATTAATCTTGCATTTTTTTAATATGTATCCTTGATTGGATAGGGTACAGAGGCAAATGAAATGTGCAAATAATTTAGTCTTACTACTTATTAATAGGTCTAAGTAAATAAATTTAAACCTTTAACTTCAATTGTTGAATAAGGCTTGATTAATATGGCGTTCGCTCTGCCACTTACAATGTAGTTTATTATTAGCTTATCCTTTAAAATTGGCGAAGGTATTGTTCTTGAGGAAGAGTTTTTGTGAAATCAGGGTTTTATTTAATTTGCAATACTTTGGAAGTTATTGGTCTAAATCTCGTCGTGCTAAGGCTTGAATCTCAGTTCGTAGTGCACTAATTTCTGCTTGCATTGCTTGAAGTGATTTTGCACTTGCCAGTTCTGCTTGATTATTCTCAGTATCCTGACCCACAAATAATGTTGCCAGGGTTGCAGTCACATAACCACTTATGGCAAACGCATACAGTGCCAGGAAAAAGATTTTAATACTTTTTACTTGCCTTTTTTTTGTAAAGTCCAGTTAGCACGTGACTCGAATACTTCGCCGACTGCACCGCCATTAAGTGGTTTGCCTAACTCGAAAGGTGTAACATATGATTTCCTGTTGCTCATACGACCGCGCATATATAGATCGACTGACATGTAGAGATTGCGAACAAGTACCTGCCCATCTTGAAGTGGCGCCAGTTTGGTCTGCGCGATCGTAAAGTTATCTGCGTTGGGGAGTCCGCTAGGGTAGGAAACCAGCAAAACCTCGCGACTTATTACATCTGTCATAATTTGCTCCTTATTATCCACCTTTTAGGTAAACTTATTTAAACACTTTGACTACCCCTGTTAAGGTGAGGTTTTTTCCAACGTATTAATAAGGGCTTCAGCCTTGCACTAATTAAAATCTGAAAGCAGAAAAATAATGTTTGCGCTCAATTTTCGGTTCACGGATTAGGGACACAACGTAAGAATAAGGCTTTCGGCTAGTACTAGGTTGGTACACCTTAACAGGGGTAACACTTTGACTAAGGTCAGCTTTTTGGGCGCACTCGTCATCAAACCCAAACCTGAGGCAAAAGCTTATTTTTGTGTCAAATACATCAAACAAAGGTTTTATCCATTTAGTTTTGTTAATTTTAGATGCGTTTGCCCTAGCTTTCCCGCTTTCTTTGGTACCGCTGTGATAGTCAAGATAACGGGAAAAACAAAGCCTTAGGCAGGACTAACAGCAATAGTCCGCGTGCATACTATTTTTCATCGCTCGAACAGTAGGACTTCGCGATCGCCCAGAACCTTTTAAGGTATCCCCTCAAAATTTCGGGGTAGGAATTATTCTGGTATCCATGAGCAACCAAAAGAATTAAAAGAAGATTTATCTCGAATAATAGCTCCCAAAGATGGAATAAGTAGGAAGGCGGAATTATTTGTAAGACGCATTTCGACTGCGCTCAATGCTCAAAACAGCTACAGAACGAGGGTTGAGCGTAGCCGGAACCCGTCATCTGGTTTGCTTTAATTCCACCCAGCTACTTATGCCCGATTTGAGAAATACGCTCACGCTCCCAATTCTAATATTAAATATTAGACATAATTTTATTAAAATCAGGATAAGCGTGGCTATAATTATCTAATTCAAAGAATTTCTTGTCATTACTTTTTTCAAAGACTTCATATAATTTTTTTCCTTCGTCAAAAGGTACTGTATCATCATTTTTATAAGCAAATTGCCTTACTGGTATAGTTACATTTTTAGCATAATTAGCAGAGTTAAAAATATGATCGCTAAAAATACATAGAATATAATACTCTCTATAACACATAGATTGAAGACTAGAAAAGGTGTTTATCAAAATTAGCTTTTTAGCTTGTGATTTTTGAGAGGCGACATAAGTAGCTGGAGCTCCTCCCATAGAATGACCAAGAATGGTAATTTTATTTTCTGGAATGCCCTTTTTAATAAGCCAATCATAGGTCTTTAGTGCTGCGTCATAAGTAGCTTCTGGGCTAGGTTTACCTTCTGATTCAGAAAAACCAGGATAGGCTGGTGAGATGATACTATATTTTTTATACATTTCTGGTAGAAAATGCAACAACCTTCCCTCATTACCATGATAATAAATTAAATATTCATCACTTTGTGCATTAGGTATCTCCCAGATTGAAAAATTTTGTCCACTGGTGGTTTTTTCCCAGTTAAGTTTATAATTCAAATAAGGTGAATATGGTATAGATGCCCAGCTAATTTTATTTTTAAAAATCAGATTTGGAGCCTGTAAAGTAAGGTATAAAGAAGCTAATAGCCATATTAGAATTAGAGCTAAAACGGATTTAACTGAGAATTTCAGGATTTTTTGATATTTTTTCATAATTCTATAGTTAAATCGTTGCATTGCTTGTGAACGATACAAGCTTAATCACCTATTCAAGATAAACTGAGAACAGCATTGAAACTGCAAAAGTCCGAATAAAAGTCAACATAGACCAGTTTGTATCTTGAGTTTGATGCGCTTCCGGCATAATTTCTTCAGCGTTCGCCACCATCAACGCTTCTGCCATCGCGACTAAACTTCGTACTTTTACCTGTGTTGAATTATCGCAAGTTTCTTTTGATGATTGGATTAAGCTACGTAATGATTTAAACAAACATCATAAAACCAGAATTGAACAACTTCGATTTCGCCGTAATCCTTTGGAATACTTAGCTCACCTTGAGGCTATGCTTATCTAGCAAGCTTTGCCGCTCTAGTTTTTTTTTAACTGTTCGCGCACTTGCTGATGCAGAACATCTTGGATATTGTCGATTATTCCTTCTTCTCGCCACTGTTTGTAATGCCAAAATACAGTGGAATAGGGAGGTAAATATGAAGGTCAATCACACCAATTACAACCATTTTTAAGTTGATAGAGAACCCCATCTAAAATTTCCCTCTTGCTCCATGTTGGGGGTTTGGTTCTTTTTTTCTTCGGTAGGAGGGGTTCAATAATTTCCCACTCTTTATCTGTCAAGCTGCTTGAATAGCTCATTGTCTCTTAATCAAATCAAGTTGTGGAATGTCTTCCCGCCCCTCTTCCACAATGAAACTTACAAGGCGATTGCCCGAAGCGCACGAAGGCAATCGCGCGATTCGATAAGTTTGTATTTGATACCCAGTCTCTTGGATTATTATACTGGAGAATGTAAAGATACCAAATGGGTTCTATAGTTTATTTCTGGGATAGATATTATTGCCTACTGCGACTTGGCAAAGTGCTGTCGAGTCTTGGCAGCGATTTGATTATCTGTCATCTTGTCAACTGTCTCAATGCCTACAACGCGACTACCAAGGTTATTTTTTTCTAGACGTTCTTTCAGCTCCTCTTTTGCCTCACCCGGTCCAAATATCAAAATAGACTCTGCATCACGAATATATGCAATTACCGCATCATAGTAAACATTGAGTTCTCCTGTAAAAGTTCTCTGGAGGCTATCATCTGCGGGTACTTGATGTGATTCGTAAGCACCCTTAAGAGGTGAATCACCAGAACGCCGAGGCTGTTTTTCTACTTCTGATATTATCTCTCTTATTTCTTCCCCTTTCTCCGTAACAGCCACAACAATAGCTTTCCTATGGTCAATCCACAGCCCTACATTTGTTCTCATCGATATCTCCTTGATTTACTAGTTACATCTAACTAAGTATCTATGAAAATTAATCTTGCATTTTTTTAATCTGTATCCTTGATTGGATAGGGTACAGAGGCAAATGAGATGTGCAAATAATTTAGTCTTACTACTTATTAATAGGTCTAATTAAATACATTTAAACCCTTTAACTTCAATTGTTAAGTAAGGCTTGATTAATATGGTGATCGCTCTGCCACTTGCAGCGTAGTCTAATATAGGACTTACGCACTGTACAAAATGACTTTTTTATGTATCAACGTAAATACGTTATTTCAGTCTTTTCTAAATTACCCTTTCTTGGTTGCGATCGCATAGTGCGGAACAGAAAAGTCAAGCTCAAAGCCTGTAAATCTATGCCCCTATTTTGATTTTTCTGTCAATGCGTAAGTCCTATATTATTAGCTTACTCTTTAAAATTGGCGAAGGTATTGTTCTTGAGGAAGATTTTCTATGAGAGCAAGGTTTTATTTAATTTGCAATACTTCGGAAATTATTGGTCTAAATCCCTTCGTACTAAGGCTTGAATCTCAGTTCGCAGTGCAGTAATCTCAGCTTGCATTGCTTGAAGTGATTTTGCACTTGCTAGTTCTGCTTGATTATTCTCAGCATCTTGACCCACAAATAATGTTGCCAGGGTTGCAGTCACATAACCACTTATAGCAAACGCATACAGTGCCAGGAAAAAGCATAGTACTCTACCTTCTGCTGTTTTCGGAAAGTAATCAGAACCAATGGTGGTCATTACCATTGCCGTCCACCACAGCGCAGTACCATAGTCGATAATAGTGCCATTAGGAAGTTCGCGCTCAAACGCATAAATTCCAGCTGCACCAATTAGGGTGACAATCACGGTTAATCCCACCAAATAGCCAAATCCTCGTCTACCAACACTGGCTGCTAAAACTCGCATTCCTTTGTTGGTTCGTGTCATCACTCGCAACAACTTTAACCCTCGAACCCCATGAACTGATTGCAAAGACTGTATTAATGGCACAATCCGAAAGATTCGCAGCGCTGGAATAAACAGCGAAAAAGCGGTCAACCAGTTATGTCGGAGGTAGGAACTTCTGTGAGGAGCCAGGAGAAATTTGATCCCAAAATCCACGATGAAGGCGAGCCAAATTACGGTGCCGATCGCTTCTAGCAGAGGATTCAGTCCCCAAACTAGCTCAACGATAAATAGCCCTAACCAAGCAAAGCCAAGCACCAGCATGGGCGTTTCTAGCCAATTGTCCCACTGTTGCAGCACCTCGCTACATAGCCTCTCAGTATAAGACTCTAAGGCTGGCTTTGACCTCATAGAGGCTTCTCTTGATGAGACTGATATACTTTTAACTGTGCCTGTAATTGGGCAATTTTAGTTGCCATATCTAGCACCATTGCCGCTCCAACTAAGTTTAGTCCCAAGTCTCGACGTAACCGTTGAATCTGAGCAATTCGCGCGATCGCATGGGAATGCAACATACTGCCAATTGGTTCGATTATGCCTAACTCAACATAAACCTGTAAAACTGTAATGGAAGTCTCAGTAATCAATGCGGCATATTCAAAGCTGTAGAGTTGCTCACCTTCGAGGGAAACCACGGTTTTTGAAAGACTGAAACTCATAACTTAATCTCCTCTAACTGGATACGGGGGTTAAAGCTTGTATTTGCCTGGATTTTTTCGTAGTATTCTTCCTCAATTGGACTCAGGTCTTGGGGTGTGACAATCTGAAGTTTGGCAAATAAGTCACCTCGTCCCCCTTTTGGCAATGTCCAACCTTTACCGCGCAGTCTCAGCGATTGCCCCGATCGCACCCCTTTGGGAATTTTCATCGTTACGCTACCATCGGGGGTTGGCACTTTGATTTCTGCCCCTAAAACTGCTTCATCAGGTCGAATTGGAATGTCACAAACCAGGTTATCGCCTTCAAATCGAAAGAAGGAATGTGGTAACACCTCGATAGTTAGATATAAATCGCCACGCTGTTGAGAGAATGGACTAGGACGACCTTTACCTTTGATGCGAATTCGACTTCCTGATTTTGCACCTGGGGGAATACGAACATTGATAGTTTCATCGTCGAGTTGCAGACGCTTCTGGACACCATGAAATGCTTCGGGAAACGTGAGTGCGATCGCGGCTTCTGTATTCGGTGCAGGAGCTTGGGAACGAAATCCATCATTAAAATTATCAAAGCCACCAGTGGAAGTTGTACGTCTAGATCGACCTAGCAGATCGTTGATAAAGGAATCAAAGTCTCCATATTGATCGAAGTCGCTCGTCGCAGTATTAGTTCCCCTAGATGATGCTGCTTCAGTGTAACCAGGATTATTCCAGTGCTGACCAAACTGGTCATACTTTTGCCGCTTTTCTGGATCAGAAAGTACCTCATTTGCCTCATTGAGGTCTTTGAACTTTGCCTCTGCGTCTTTGTCTCCAGGATTGAGGTCGGGATGATACTTGCGGGCAAGCTTACGGTAATCTCGTTTAATTTCTTCAGGGGTTGCGGTTTTACTGACTCCCAGGATGGTATAATAGTCCTTAAAATCCGTTGCAGTAGGCATGATTGACCTCTCAAAGGTAAATTATTCTGTTGTGGGTACGCTATAGATTTTCATAATCGAATCCAGCAGCTTGAGAGCATCTGGTTTGCTGCGCTGAAATGAATTACGTCCAATAATCGAGCCGAAGCCACCACCCCCTTGAATCGCCCGAACTTCTTGGAGTAGAGCCTCATCTGTATGGGTAGCTCCACCGGAAAAAATCACAATTCTTCGACCATCGAATGTACATTGGACAACATGACGAACTCGATCAATCGGGGTAGCAATGGGAATCTGCATTTTTTGGTAAACTTCTTTTGCAGCCTGCTGTTCGATGTGTTCGGTTGGTAGTTTGACCTTAATAATGTGTGCCCCTAACTGGGCGGCAATTTGCGCTGCATAAGCAATTACATCAATCGCCGTTTCTCCTGCCGCAGTGACACCGGAACCTCGCGCATAAGACCAAACTACGACCACTAGCCCACACCGCTTGGCTTCTGCCGCATAAGCGCGGATTTGCTCGTACATCTCGAAGCGTTTGGCAGAACCAGGATAAATAGTAAAACCGATGGCAACACAACCTAATCGCAAGGCATCCTCAACGCTACTAGTCAATGCCTGAGTGGGATCGGCTTCGTCGAGCAAAGCATCATGGTCATTTACTTTGAGAATCAAGGGAATTTCACCCGCAAACTCTCTTGCTCCGGCTTCGAGGAAACCCAATGGAGCAGCATAGGCATTACAGCCAGCTTCAATCGCCAATTCAAAATGATAGCGCGGATCGTAAGCTGGAGGATTGGCGGCAAAACTTCGCGCAGGACCATGTTCAAAGCCTTGATCTACAGGAAGAATCACCAGCTTGCCCGTGCCACCAAGCCTACCATGATTTAGTAATCGCGCGAGGTTGGTGAGGGTGCCAGGATTGTCACTACCGTACCAACTCAAAATTTCTTTGGTTCTTTCTGTCATGGTTTAGCTCTAAGAATTAAATAACTAATCTTGCCCTGATTGGATCTATTGATCTCGCTATACATCCCCCTTCGCAAGATTATTAGAAGTTAGAGTAGGCAAAGATTTTGAGGTTGTTAAAGACCATGTTCTATCAGTGGTAAAGTCTAAAATAGACTGGTGATAATTACTGAGACTTTCTCGATGTCCAACGCTCAAAAATGTCATACCAGAGTCTTTTAGTTGTTGATATAAATATTTTTCATTCTGAGGATCGAGGGCGCTAGTGGCTTCATCCAAAATGGCGTATTTAGGTTTATTGAGTAGTAAACGCGCAAAAATTAGCCGTTGCTGTTCTCCTAAAGACAATACCTGTGTCCAGTTTTGTTCGGTATTGAATCCACCATGAGTTTGCTCTAGATTGGGTAAATTTACCTGAATCAAAATTTCCCTTAAATCAGCATCTTCAACTAACCTATCGATGTTGGGGTACAGCAGTTGATCCCGTAAAGTCCCTAAAATCATGTAAGGTCGCTGCGATAAAAATAGTATTTCTGCCAGTGGTGGGCGTAAAATTGTACCTGTACCTGCATCCCATAGTCCGATAATCGCCCTCAGCAAGGAACTTTTGCCACAGCCGCTAGGTCCCCTCACTAACAAACCCTCACCCGTTAATAGTTTTACAGATAGGTTCTCAATTAAAATTCTTTGATAGTTAGGGGTTTGGAGTGTGATATTTTCTAATGCTAAACAATTTTCTACAGGAGAGGGTGCATCAGTGGCAATTTCAGTTTTGATGGTTGGCTGTTCAGTACCATCAGGCTGGTTCACAGTTGAGTCGGTAGTCTCCAAAAACTCTAAAAAACTGTATAAACGTTCAACACCTGCGCCAAAATTAGCTAGGGACTGAAAGCGTGACACAATTAGGTTGAGGGAGAAAAAGACCCGGATGAAAGCTCCTTGTGCCTCGGTGACTTTACCAACTTCTAACTCACCAGCAAAAATGCCAGGTGCCACGACAATGGCAGGGAGAATAAAGGGAATAAATTCATAGGCATTGGTCAGTATATTGAGATTTAGTTCCCAAAAAATTAAGCGTTTGAAGTTGTCAAAAACTTCTAAAAATTTGCCTTGAATTCGATCAGATTCGTACTGCTCTCCCTGGTAGAATGCGATCGCTTCCGCGTTCTCTCGCACTCGCACCAAGCTAAACCGGAAATCAGCCTCTTTTTTCAGCCGTTCAAAATTAAGTCGCATTAAGGGCTTGCCAAATACCCCAACTGTTGTCAAAGTACCAATCAGGGCATAAAATACCAAAAACCAGATTAACGGTTGAGAAATACCCCACAGCACGCTGCTAAAAGCAGCAATCGCTAATAATGAATCAACTACTGCCAACAGCAATGCTAGGGACTCATAGGTAAAGCTTTTGACATCTTCAGTAATCCGTTGATCGGGATTATCAATTTCGGCATGGTCATAATTTAGATTATAAAATGCTCGATTTTGGAAATAGCGATCGCTAAAATAGTTTGTCAGCCATTGCCGCCATTGTAAGCCCAAGCGATCGCGTAAATAAACGTAGCCTGCATAGAGTGGGGCATAAATAACTAATGTCCCTGTAAACACCAGAATCGTTTGCCAAAATCTCGCTTCATCTTGGGCAGATAGTGCCGAGATTAGCACACCTCGCTTGTTGTTGAGCAACACACTCAGCCCGGTGTAGCCCAAAGATAACAGAATGACTAACAGCAGTAGTCCGCGTGCATACCATTTTTCATCGCTCGACCAGTAAGATTTAGCGATCGCCCAAAACTTTTTAAGTATAATTAAGTTGAATCGTTGCATTGATTGTGAACCATACAAAGTTAATCAGCTGTTTGAGATAACATCAGAACAGCATTGAAACTGCAAAACTCCCAATAAACGCCAGCATAGACCAGTTTGTATGTTGAGTTTGATATACTTCAGGAATAGTTTTTTTAGCGATGCCTACGGCGGGCGGAGCCATCGCCCTCTACCGATAATTTGTACGGTCAATCGCGGCGTAGAGCATATAGAAAATAACAAAATTGAAAAATATCCATATCAATGTGTGAATGACTTTAATCAGAGTTAATTTAGTTTCACTTTCTATTGCGTATAAATCCATCAACGGGTCGTCTAAGTGAAACCGACGGCGGATAATTCTTCAAATAACCTGTACGTAAGATAAATTGAATATTTTCGTCGATCCCAATGGATTGATTCAGCGTTTGCCGCGTTGATACTTCTTCCAATATCTGCGTCATCGGATGAATAGCGATATTTTTTTCTCGTACTTTTAGGAAAAGTCGCTGCATTATTCGACCAGTTTCGAGCAATGTAGCTACTGAATTATCCCTGCTGGTGATTAAAATCCAACCTGCTGATTCTGATACTTCCTTTTTAATCTTATCAATACCTGCCTCTCTAAAATCATTTTTCATCACATTATCTTTGTCGTAAAAATTCCGCACTATCCAGCCAGAAATTCCTTCTATTTCCATACCTGCCGTTGTCAGCCCATCACGATGTCTATCAGCATCTTTACTAGAGAATCTGATCCAGTCGGCTAATTCTTGCTGCGCTGGGTTACGGTAGGCTTGAAGGCGGTTAGCAACGATAGTTTGTTCGTTTATAAATTGACTTTCTTTGCTGGTGGCAGGTAGATAATGAATAAATTTTGGTTCTAAATTTATGAGATATTTTAGATCTTCTTTTTCTAATACATCACTTAAAAAATTGGAGCGAACCGTTCGACGGCTTTTAATTTTTGCAATATCAAAAGTATTTTTTAACTCTTCTTTAATCAGCTTTACTTCCATTACTTGTTCATCTTGATTCGTTTTAGCTAGTAAATTATAATTGCAGCCGTAGCCAAAGGAACCAGCGGCATATTCCAGATTTTGAATGAACGTGCCAATTGATAAAATTGTTTCTCTCTGAGTTGGGTCAACAGCAGATAACCATTTACTTTTATCGTTGCCGATAATCCAATGATAAGGTTCGAGATATTGGACAAACCACGGCTGTGTATTGTGACCACTCGGCGCAAGCGAGGCGAGAAATAAAATCTCTTTTTCGTCAGGCTTAAGAATTTTGTTGTTATCATCTGCTGGTTTTATATCCGCCCTGACAAGATTACTTTTATCGCTGAACAAATAAGTTGTTGTACCTACTGCAATTGTTGTCCCAGCAGCAATGGTGATGAATTTCTTTCTGTTCATAATCAGTATGGAAATAAAAATACTCGATTTATTAGCTATTCAAGATAAGCTGAGAACAGCATTGAAACTGCAAAACTTCCAATAAACGTCAACATAGACCAGTTTGTATCTTGAGTTTGATGGGCTTCGGGAATAATTTCTTCAGCGATCGCTACCATCAACGCGCCTGTTGTAAAAGCCAGCACAATAAGCTTGGCTAGATCAGCCTGTCCGCGTAATCCCCAATAACCCAGGGTTGTGCCCAACCAAACCGGGATAATAAAGGCAGCAAGTAACAAAAGTCGCTTTGTGCGCGGCATTTTTTGACTTTTAAACGCCACATTGGTCACAAATCCTTCGGGAATGTGAGCCACAACCCTCGCTGATGCCAACACTACCCCTAGATGAGGCGAGATCGTCAAACTAGTGCCAATCATTAAGCCATCGCCAAATAAGTCGATCGCAATGCTCAGAAAAATCGCTAAACTCACGGTATTAATATCTATACCGCGCAGTCGATTCTTACTTAACTTTAGAAGCTCATTAACCCATATAAAAAACGCTCCACCTAAAAATAATGCTAGGATCGTTGCCCAAACAGGTTTAGCAATCATGACTCTAGGTATGAGTTCGCTAGATGCGATCGCTAACAACACCCCAGCCGTAGCGTGCAGCGCAAGCCCTAATGTTTGCTTTGATGTCGGCAAGGTTTCAGCAATCATTGCACCAATGAAGTTACTGACAACGGGTAGAACTGATAGTGTTAGAGCAAATAGAAATTCCTGCATAGGTCAGGCTCCGCTAGTCGTAAGTAAGTAGCTGGGTGTTGAAAATTGTCGTTATGACAAGGCAGTGGGTGTTACCCTGAGCTTGTCGAAGGGCAGTTGGGGTAAGACTTTGAAGCTAATTTACATTAAGTTATATAGTTGCGTTTATTCCCACCTAGCTACTTAACATAATTAAAGTTCAGTCAAAATCAAGTCTTCTAGTTTTAATATGCTCCTGCTCTTGCGGCACTGACAGCATGGTTTCAATATCGGGATTTGCCCATTCTGCTGCTATTTTCAGAAAATCAGGATCGTCATTAACACAGCCAAGTTTTGTGTAAGTCACCGTGGCATACTGACGCTGTAAAGATGCGATCGCATCCTCCACATCGAGAATGGTTTCATAATTATCTGTCACCCAGCCAAGCGGTTTAAATACAATAACTTGCGCCCCTGCTGTAATTAAGCTTTTTGCAGCTTGTTTCAGATTAGGTTGTGACCATTTGATGAAAGGTGTGTCATGATTTACCCAACCGATGGAAACTAGGGGATATTGATGCTGCAACTGTGCTTGGACGCGATCGTAAAGGGCTTGTCCATCAATTACCCCGGTTAACAGTCCTTGCGCTTTTTCTGGACCCCCGTGAACTGTTAATATAATGCCAATCTGAGACTCAATGAAGCGACCAGCGAATAACTGATTCAGAGTTTCCTTAGTCTGACGCACCAGCAAATCAATATAGGCTGGCTCGGTTGCAAAAGCTGAAATATATCGAATTGCTTTGAATGGATAATATTGAGGCTCATTTACAGATGCAGTTGCGGCAATAACTTCATTGACTTGCTCGACAGCTATTTTACCCGTGAATGCAGAATCGACTACAAGCATTGGATAAATTAGCAAATTCTCAAAGCCTTGCTCAATGATATCGGCTACAACTTCTTGCACAAAGGGTTGACAGAAATAAAATCCTTTGAACACTTGCACCTGATTTCCCCATTGGTGTTGTAACTCTTTTTCAATACCGAGACGTTGTTTTTCAAAAATCTCATTTTCGGGCGACATGAAATGATGATGCTTGACTCCAAAATTGTATAAATCTTGAAGTGCGAGAAACCAACTAGCAAGAGGATATAGCCATTCTGGAATCGGCACAAACTGAGATGCAATGTACTTGGTTGCAACTTGGTTGTAAACACTCAAAGCGCGGTAAGATTGCACTTCACCATAGCCTGTAAGTAAAACTGCAACGCGAGAATTATTACTATGTGGCACGACTGGTTGCGTCGTTTGAGATTGAGGACTAATCATTTGATTCCTGGGTTGAATAGGCGATCGCGGTGAATTCATTAAATAATTGATCGCACCACTCCACCCTCTACTCGCAAAGCAGCACCATTAATCGCAGATGCCAAGGGACTAGCCACAAATGCAACTAACGCCGCGACTTCAGAGGTTGAAGCAAATCGCTGAATCAGTGAAGATGGACGAGTCTTGGTAAAAAAATCTTTCTCTACTTGTTTGGGTGAAATATTTTGCTCGTTGGCAAACCCCTGGATGAAAGTTTCCACTCCTTCAGAACGGGTTGGACCCGGCAATACGGTATTTACTGTGACATGGCTGCCTGCGGTTGTTTCAGCTAAACCACGACTCAACGCCACTTGTGCAGTCTTTGTCACCCCATAGTGAATCATCTCAACGGGAATATTCAAGCCAGACTCACTAGAAACGAAAATAATCCGTCCCCTATTTTCCTTTAGCATGAGGGGTAAGTAATGGCGTGATAGTCGTACACCACTCATCACATTGACTTCTAGAATATTCATCCACTCCTCATCAGAAATGTCTTCAAATGCTTTGGAGGCATAGATTCCCAAGTTATTCACCAGAATATCGACGAATGGCGCTTGTTGAATCGTTGCTTCAACTCCTGCTTGTGTTCCTAAATCAGCGACAATTCCTTGAGTTGCAGCATTTGGGACATTTTGCCCAATACTCTCAAGGGCATGATTTACACGCTCTTTAGTTCTGCCATTGACAATCACCTTCGCTCCTTCTTGAGCAAATATAGTAGCGATCGCCAGTCCAATTCCGGCGGTTGAACCACTCACCAATGCAACCTTATCTGATAGTTTGAGATCCATAAGTATTTTGCTTTAATTCTAATATTTGTTAATTCAGCGATCGCCGTGAGTAAAGTACCTGTAAATGCCAGCACAACTAGCTTGGGAGTCAAGCTAATCCAATTTCACCACCATCTTGCCAACGTTTTTTCCTTCAAATAGTCCGATGAACGCGCTCACTGCTTGGTCGATACCGACTACCACTGTTTCCTTGTTCTTCAGTTTTCCGTCTCGGAAATATTTACCTACTTCCTGTTCAAATTCTTGCTGATGAGCTAGCCAATCACTAACAATTAGTCCCTTCATCGTCAACCGTTTAGTAATCATATTAAATAGATTAGAAGGACCAGGCTGCTTCTCCTGATTGTAACCAGAAATGCCGCCACAAGCGATAATCCGCCCATGCACTTTTAATACTGAGAGCGCCGCTTCGAGCATTTCACCTCCCACATTATCAAAATAGACATCAATGCCATCTGGAACCTCTCGGTTCAATTGTTCGAGGATAGGAGCGGCTTTATAATCAAAAGCAATATCAAATCCACATTCTTCCCGCAGAAACTTGACCTTTTCCATGGAACCTGCCGAACCGATCGTACGGCATCCACGCAATTTGGCTAGTTGCCCAGCCACACTTCCCACCGCACCTGCGGCTCCCGAAATACAAACCACGTCGTCAGCTTTGACGTTTACCAAATTTAATCCCACCCAAGCAGTCATGCCCGTCATCCCAAGGGCACCGAGATAAACTGAGAATGGTTGCACCTCCTGGCTGACTAGATGCAACTCTTTTGGTGCTGCGATGAAGTATTCTCGCCAGCCGAAGTTAGAAGTCACAATATCGCCTTGATTGAACTCCTTAGCGCGTGACTCTAATACTTCGCCAACTGCACCGCCATTAAGTGGTTTGCCTAACTCAAAAGGTGGAACGTATGATTTCCTGTCGCTCATCCGACCACGCATATATGGGTCAACTGACATGTAGAGATTGTGAACAAGTACCTGCCCATCTTGAAGTGGCTCCAGTTTAGTTTGCGCGATCGCAAAGTTATCTGCGTTGGGCAGTCCGTTAGGGTAAGAAACCAGCAAAACCTCGCGACTGATTACATCTGTCATAATTTGCTCCTGATTATCCACATTTTCAGTAAACTTACTTAAATGCTTTGACTAAAGCCTCAAACTGCACATGCAGTGACTTGTCGTGGTGCGAAATAGGTGGGATTGGGCGATCTATACTTAGAAATTCGTAGACTGCCATCTGAGCCGCTCGCACCGAATACTCGACCGTGAAGACGACATCATCAGGAATTTCCACAAACTGGCTGATGAAGGCGAGGTTTTTGGAGCTACGAGGGATCGCCCTTTTTCAAATTCCGCACATCCGAACCCACCGTTTCGACAATACCCATCCATTCGTGACCCGTGCGCCATCCTGGTTTCCAATCATCTGACCCTCGGTAAAACCACAAATCGGAGCCACAGATACAGGCATGGGCAATCCGCACAACCGCATCAGTTGGCTCTTGAATCGTAGAGTCGGGAACGGTTTCGACCCTTACATCACCAGGAGCGTAATAGACAGTTGCTTTCACAATCGATTTTCCTGTTATAAATAGTTAGAAGCATGGATTTTGTAACTTGCAATTCTTTTCTCTCAAATGTTTTTAAATACAAGTTTTGAAAATCAGTTTTGCACTTGAATTTCATCCACTTTACTTAACCCGCATTTCTCACAAGCTTGGCGATCGCATTTACCGTAATCTTTACCCAGAATATATTTGAGATGTTTTTGATGGGTAAAAATTTTTGCACAGTGCGAAATGCATAAACCTAGGTTTTATAAGGCTTTGAGAGATGTGGTGAGAAATCCGGGTTAACTGCTATTCAAGTAGCTTGTAGCTTAATTAATGTTTTTGTTCCAGCCTCATCAATAACTGAAACTGCCATCATCACGCCATTTGAGTTCTGTGCAGTCAAAACTTCAGTTGGTGAATTAATAGTGTGAGCGTAAGTTACTTCATCCCGACCGACTTCAATTAATAAGTCATCTCCTTTTTCCGGTGGGTCGTAAACCATCGCCATCAAAGGTACATTTTTAATCAATTCTTCGTCACCGAGTTCTGAACTGATAATTTCGACAGAAATATGCCGCCCACGATTCCCATCTGAAAATTGATCGAAAAACTCGCCCCATCGATCTCGCGGCACAGATTTGTTTATATCAATTTTATTTACCATTCTGATTCCTTCTGAAAAATTAGTGATTTACTTGGATACTTTACTTAGGGCTAAAAGGTAAGAAAAGCTGTACCTAGTAGTAGTCTCCCAAGGAAGCTGTAGTTTGGCTTTAGCACTATTAAAAACCCCACATTTTTAAGTTAGTGGACTACTAGCAGGAATCTAGCGCTATGCATCAAAACCAAAGCACCCTAACGTGAGATTATTATCCACTGAGAAAACCCCTGGAGCAGCCCAGGCTGGTCGTTCAGCTTTCTCAAACTCACGCACGGCTTCCGGTTTCTCGTTATAAGTAGTTGCGTAGCCGTTTATTGCCACTGTTTCATCTTTCACCCAAACACCGATGTCTGTGACCTTTATACTTGGCTAATATTTGAGTTCGGAAAACACATCGCTTCTAAATTGTCATGAAGTTGTTTTGCGAAGTTATCAATTGTAGTATTTATAAGGCTACCTCTAGAATATTTGTTTTGTGAAATTTACACAACGTGTTATTAAATTAACAGCCATAAAATTAAATTAGTCCTGACAATTAACTTAGTTTATTTGACTGAAATGAAAATTTAAATCACTCTTTCGTAGCTTTATGCTCTGTTTATGCCGAGTTTTTTCCATCTATCTGAGGTTATAAAGGTGAATATATTGAGAGGTAGATACATCTCTGATTTGTTACTGTGCAAAGGTAATATTTTGCTAATTAATGTATTAAAAGTATAGTTACATCCTATTAAACCCGCATTTCTCACAAGTATTGCGATCGCCTATCTCGTAATCCTTAGCCAGAGGGTGTTTCGAGCCTTTTTGATGGGTCATAATTTTGTCTCAGTGCGAAACGCATAAATCTAGGTTTTATAAGGCTTTGAGAGATGTGGTGAGAAATCCGGGTAAAGCCTCTCCATCTCCGGTTCGACACCCACATTGGTACTTGCCCACTCCTAAATACTTACGCCTTTGGCACAGTGAGCGATCGCTTCATCCATCGAAAGGTATTGGAGATGGGGTTGTTTGTCAGAAATGATCGTCGAGTAAGTGGTTGTTGAAAATTAATTACACATGACAATTATGGGCAGAGTGTAGTATTTGCAATGGTTTTAGATTTTCAGAATGTAACATTATTTTGCTGATTGTAGTTCATCCTCTTTCGCTGTAAGTTGTGCGAGCAAATCTTGGTTTTTTGTGCGTTAGCGAAGCTCATCGCAGATATCGCTCGTGAATATTCTTGTGCTGCTTGGATTTCCCGTTTTGCCGCTTGCAATGCAGCATCGCGAATTTCGATAAACCGCCCTTGCTCAGATTCGGCTTTTTCGCGGTTATACTGAGCGTTAGCGAAGCTTATCGAAGATATCGCATCTGCAATTTTCTGTTCCACATCAACTGCGGTAAACAATTCCTGGGAATTTGCCTTTTTTACTGGCTGTTGAGCTTCTGGCTCGATTTGGTGGGGTTTGAGCAAGTGTTTGACTTCCATTCCCTGGGAGACTGTGTGGTCAAGCAATACCCAAAATTCCCCCTCTCGTTTGGACATGATTATTCCACTGTGACCGTTCCATCCTGCCTTATCTTCTTTGACGACAATCCGCATTCCTGGGGCTAATTCCGCAGTTGGCAAAGCTGGAGTTTGACTTACTTCTGTGCTTGGTGCTTGTTTATTTCCTTTCTCCCTCGCTCCCTCACTCCCGCTCTCCTGCTTAACTTGTGCAGCAGTCTTTTTACCTGATCGCACCAATTCCTTGACCAAATCATGGCTGACTTTGGTTAGCTGTCGCAGTGCGGAAACGCTCCAGTTTTGGACATTTTGGCGGATTAGTTTTTGCGATCGCACTGGTAATTTCTCAAACCAAGCATAAATCTCCATCGCAGAGGAGGCGATATAGCGTGATGCACCAAAATCAGGCGAGGCAAGCCATTCAGAAAATACTTTCTTCCCATTGGGGCAAAATGCAAGGCAGTCTAAGTAAAAATCTTGGAGCGATCGCCCTATTTCCAGCAATCCGTCAAAGGTTTGACGAACGAAACCAAAGAAACTGCCGAGGGTGAATTTAGCCTTGGTTTGCAAGTCGGGTTTGGTAAAGCGATCGTAATCGAAGTTATACGCTATTGCAAAAGGCGCAGTTGTATTCATAATAGAGATGTCCCTTGAATATTGGGCAACCAAACCCTCCGAGCTAGATTGCGAGTCAGTGCGGGGGGTTTTGGCTTTTTCATTTCCAAATATTGATTCATTTTAACACATATTGATGTAATTAATACTCATAAAGTTGCTATTTAAGTGTTAAATTGTATTTATTTGATAGGAGGAAGTATGATGACGGATATGAGCAAACGTATCCAAGTTACACTTCCTGACAGGCTTGCAGATGATTTGGAAAAGTGGGCGACCTATGATGGACGACCATTATCAAATCTTGCTGCTTATCTTTTAGAACGTGCTGTAGCAGAAGCAAAAAAAGAGGGTGCTGAGTGGACAAAAGAGAATTTGGGAAGTAAGTAAAGTTTATTTTGTTCATTCAGCCATACCTCATAACTGTGTTTGAGCGATCGCGACTTGTTGATGTGTTGAGCGATCGCTTTTTGTTATGTCTTGTAGTTTTACGGCTAACGCCTGTAGGGGTGTGAAATCTGTAAAATTGGAATTGTCCAAACATGAAAAAACCACACCAAATAAAAGCCGCACTCGACCAATTTACTGGTTCGACGGTTCTCTACAAACACTGGCTTGGCTTGAAATATACCGAAGGCATCAAATACTTAGCAGACGAAACAAACTGCTACTGGCTGCTTGACGCAATATTCTCTCATCAAACAAAACAATTTCTCTCCAATCCCAACCTGCGAGAATTCCAAATTTGGCAATTACGAGTTGAAAATAAATCTGGCATCTTGATTTGTGAGTGGGACACTAACAAAGAAGTATTACGCCAAGAAATCGAATATACAGATTTCCCACTAAGTCACATCAAGCTGTATTTGGTCGAGGGAACTCTCATCCTCCCTAGCGAATATTAATAGTTTGGGGTAATCATGATACAAGCTATTAGCAAAGAGCAAATATTCGTCACTAATCTTGAACAATTTATGGGTAAAGCTGACGAATTTATCAAAACATACTATTCGGGTGTTAGTGAAGAAAATCATGTCCGAGAAATAATCCAGGATTTGCGAAATCTGATGTTGGATACAGATTTACGGCAACTCGAAATTGATTATCAAGATTATCGAGAACAAGCCGATTTATTGGGCGATTGTGATGATAATGCCTGGTTTTGAAAAGGCTAACGCCTGAAGAAATGTGAAGAATTAAAGGTGAGTCAAATTATGGCGACACGTAAACAAACAACAACAAATATCCAAACCATAGATAACTCGATTTTGGGCGATTATGCTATTAGCGATTATTCCGAACGAGTATATTCCAAGGTTTACTATTCCATCCGCTCTTTGTGTGGGTTAGTTGCCAAACGTAGCTTGAAAGAAACCTTTAGTTGGGATGAATTTAAGGAACGGTTTAACAATGATTTCGGGAAGGTGGAAGAAAAGCGATTTTCTCTCGAACAATTGCTCGAATATGCTAATCGTAAGTTTGGTAAAACCTTGGAAGATTTACTTGCCGAACATGAGATTTCCTGGCAACGCAGACGCGAATATATGGAGCGCAATAGTCTAGAAAATCAAGCGGAGACAATCGCAGAAAGTACTCACTACTAATTCCAGAATAATAATTCCTAGATTCAAATTCTCCAGTGACGAATCGTTGCTGGAGGAATTTTATTAAAAGAGAGTGAAAATTATGGCTTTTGTTTTGAGTGAACCACAGTTTCAAGTCTTAACACATAGAGAAACAGGACAGAAAACCGGGAGAATATATTTTCCTGCTTTGTTTTTAGCCGAGTTTCATAAAAATGTTAATCAATGGTTACAGCAACGGGACATAATGTTTGATGAGACAGATATCAAGCGATATGAAGATGGCTCTTTTCGATTATATTTCAAAACTTATGGTGAGTTGGAAAAAGTATATTTTCGATTAATATTAATGACAGAGAAATCTTGCTCACAAAACAGTCAATATCAACAATTAAATATTAGGAAGAGACATCAAAATGATTGTTCAATTTAAAACAATAAAAGGTGTTACCTTTGAGTATGGAGAAAACGAAACCCAAAGATATTGGGAACACGTTACTAACGAAAAAACTTATTTATTACTGCAACCTAAATTAATGCCGACTTATTGGGCAATTATTCAGCTTGATTCCAACGGTAATTGCAAGCCTCTCAATTGTGCAGTAGTAGATCAAGATGGAAATATAATTCAACAAGACCCACTTTACAATCATCACGAATTAACAGTTGAAACTTGGTTGGAAATACTTGCTAATTATATGCAATCCACTGCTTGTAATTAGGTTAGCCATCATGGTCAATAAATAATGCTAAACCAGTTGATTGAATCTGAATATTTAGGATGAGTTTTTCGATGAAGTCAAGAAATCACAACTTTCTTTGCGATAACCACTACAGCACCATACCCATTCCCCAATTTTAAGCAGAATCAGATGCTCCTTTTGAGGAGTATTTTTTTTTGGAATGAGCAGGGCTGAATACGCTATATAGTACAATATTACTAATAAATCTTCACAAATTACTTCCACAACAGCGAGTCTGCAAGTATAATATTTTCGCCATCCTCCAAAAAGCAATGTCCAGCGCTTACCAAGTCAACCAGCAAGCAAGTAATGCCACTCCCAAGCAGGAATCAATCACGGGGGTGGTAGAACGTTTGACTTTCCATTCCGAGGAATCTGGTTATACGATCGCACGGTTACAGCGCCCAAGAGTATCAGAATTGACTACAATTGCTGGTAACTTTGCAGGCATCCAACCG
>NZ_JAYGHN010000034.1:0-67242 GCF_034931845.1 Calothrix sp. UHCC 0171 | reverse complement strand
GCCATTATCTACTAAAACTTGAGATAGGGAACGTAATAATGAGGCATTTGTAATCGGTTTACAAACCCATTCGGCAAAATTTTGATTTGATTGTTTATCATTGCGGGGATGACAACAACTACAAATAATAATGGGGATATTTTCGGTATCTTTTCGCTGTTTCAAAATTCCCATGACTTCCCAACCACTCATTCCTGGCATAACCAAATCGAGGAGAATGATGTCGGGATGTTGATTGGCAGCAGCAGTGATAGCGGCTTCTCCTGAGTCTACAGTGAAGACACGATAGCCTTTTTCTTGCAGTAATGTTTGTAGTTGATTTCTAGTACCTGTATCATCGTCACAAATTAAGACGCTGGGGGCATTTGCTTTTAGTGATTCTTGGATTTTCGGAGCCGATAATAATTTTCGCATGGGGATGGTAAAGTGAAATTCGCTACCTTCTCCCAAGACACTTTCTACCCAAATTTTGCCGTGATGTTGTTGAACAATACTTTTACAAATAGCTAACCCCAAGCCAGTACCATCTTGTCTGCGGGAATCGGAAGCATCAACTTGTTGAAATCTTTCAAATATGCCTTCTAATTTATCTTCTGGGATTCCCCGTCCATTATCTTTAACGGTAAATAAAATGTCATTTTCCTGCTGTTTGACTTCTAAATAAACCGTACTACCTGCCGGAGAAAATTTTATTGCATTACTCAATAAGTTTGTTAACGTTTGGATAATACGGTCTGGGTCTGCCAATATATTAATAGGTGAACTGGCGATCGCTAGATTGATATGTGCTTTCTCGGCGAGGGGTTGGATAACGTTGAGGGATTCAGTAATTAAACTGGCAACATCACATATTTGTGTTTCCATTTTGACTCTTCCCGACTCAATCCGTTCGATGTCGAGAATATCGTTAATTAGTCTCACCAAACGTTCGGTGCTGTCGGTGGCAATTTGCAGTAAGCGTTTACCTTGTTCCGACTCCGATTTGATTAATCCACTCGCCAGCATTCCCAAGGAGCCATGAATTGAAGTTAGGGGTGTGCGGAGCTCGTGACTAACAACCGACACAAACTCATCTTTCATTTTTTCTATTTGTTTTCTGTCACTAATATCTTGCAGGTAGACGGTGTAAATAACTTCATTGCCCAAATTCAATTTAGAAATCGAAGCTTCCGCCGGAAATTCTGTACCATCTTTGCGTTGGGCAAAAATCTCCTGACGTTCTGCCATTCTTCGGGCTTGGCTGGAAGATTTCGCAAATTCTTGCACATGCTTTTGGTGGGCTGGGCAAAAGCGGGATGGAATTAAGATATCGAGTTTTTTACCTAATACTTCTTCTGTTTTGTAACCAAAGATTTTCTCGGCACCGGAATTAAATAAAGTAATACATTGATTAGTATCAATGGAAATAATTGCATCATCGGCAATATTAATAATTCCTGCAAATAAAGCCTGGGAATCTCGTAATGCGGCTTGGGTTTTTTGTTGGCTTTGCACAATCCGCCGCAGGAATTTACTCCGTTCCAAACGATTTAGAATCCGGGTAATTAGTTCGGGGGCAATTATCGGTTTTTTAACAAAATCATCTGCACCAGCAGTAAAGACTCGATTGATAATGTCTGTGTCATGATGAACGGTGAGAAACAAAATTGGCAAATCACTCCAATTGCTATTATTACGAACTAATTGGCATAACTCAATACCACTTAATTCCGGCATTTCTACATCGAGAATTAATAAATCTGGTTTGACTGTTTCTAATGTTTCCCAAAAGGATTGTGGACTATCTAGAGTATGTACTTTTAGACCCCAAGGTGAGAGTAATGTATGCAATATTTCCAGGATTTTTGGGTCATCATCAACTGCCAAAATTGTATGCCCATTTTCTACTGTTTTTAGCTGTTGATTGGTATTGGGAGATTCTTGAATTTCGGCAACTTCTTGTGGGTGGGAATGGGGAGATTGTTTAATTTCCGTAAATAAAGCTTTAACTAAACTGCTCAGTTTCTGAGCATCTTTTACATCTAAATCTTTGTCACTCTTGAGTATTTTTTCGATTTTTCTCGCAATTTTTGACCCTTCTGGGAAACCAAAAGTCCCTAAAGAACCAGCTAATGTGTGGGCTTCCCTCTGTGCTGATAAACGTAATTCCGAGTTGAGATTTTGATTAATTAAAGCTGTTGCCGCTTGGATTAATATATTTACTTGTTCATCTACCCTAGTTTGATATTTCTGCCAGATTCCGGCAATTGCTGTCAAGGTTTTTTGGTCTGTATTTTGGTTGGTGTTTTGATTTGTAGTGTGAACAGATTTGGATTTTCGGGATGTTGTTTCTTCTTTCGCTACTGCCTTCAACCGATAACCAATTCCATATACAGTTTCGATTAAATCGCTCGCTGCCCCTGCGGCTTTTAATTTATGTCTTAACCCCTTGATATGGGTGCGGACAGCTTCTTCCCCTGGTGTTTCTTCATAAGACCATAAATGCTCTAAAATCATGCCACAGCTAAACACCCGCTTACTGTTCCGCATGAATAATTCCAATAAAGAATATTCTTTTGGTGTTAATGTTAATATTTTCTCTCCATATCTCACCTCACAACTACTGGGATCAAGTCGTAATTCCCTGACTTCTAAAACTGGCTGGGATGAGACTTTTCCTCGGCGTAAAAGTGCATGGATACGGGCAATTAATTCCTCTTCATCAAACGGTTTCACCAGATAGTCATCAGCACCTGCGTTCAATCCAATCGCTTTATCATGGCTACTGTCACGTCCTGTTAACAATAAAATTGGTACTTGTAAGTTTTGATTACGAATTTGATGGCAAAGACTAATCCCGTCCAACTTGGGGATACCAACATCAAGGAGAATTAAATCGTAATCGTAGGTTGAAATTAAATCCCAAGCGGTTTCTCCATCAGCAGTCGTTTCCACTGCATAATTTTGATTGGTAAGGATTGCTGTAAGCGCTTCCGAAACAAGTGCATCATCCTCGACAACTAAAATTTTCATTTCAAAACCCTTGTTTGACAGGAGCTTCTGATCAACTTCCAGTATCGATGATAAAAGAGATTTGCGATCGCGATTCCGCTTTGTTTACAAATATCCATGCCAATTTACTTTCGATTTCCTAATTCCTGGCGTAATCTGAATAAAATTGTATCTCTCGGAACCTGGGCGAGAATTTCTTGAATCACGGTACTTGCACCAAATTGTCCCCAAGTGCAACCTTTTTTCAGATATACTTGAGCCGCCTTACCTACTGTATAAGCACCGTAGCCAGCGATTCCCGATTGGACGACAGCACTGCCCAGAAATCCAGCGATATTACCTGGATTATCACCACTAGTCACAACCGCAGCACTTTTACCCAAACCAAACACCAAACTTGTACCCAACTCCCCTAATAACAAGCTACCAGAACTAAATAAAATTGTTTGCAGAATTTTCGCGGCTTCGTAACCCGTCATTGGCAACCCGTATAATTTGGAGAGCGATCGAATTAAGGCTAAATCTGCAACTGCACCACTAATCACATCCAGAATTGCCACAGGATTTAAGCCCACAGCTACAGCCTTATATTTTGCATATTTCCAAATCAACTCTTCGGCGGCTTCATCCCTAGCATCAATTGTTTTTTGGGCAATAATTTCTTCGGCTTCCCGTGCTTGAACTAAAGCATTTAATGCTAACAAAGATCGACCTTCACGGTTGAGAATAGTTAAAATAATTTGCCTTAACTCGTCAATTTTTGGTGGTAAATTTTCCCATTCATAATCAACTTTGCCATCGGCATATTCTACCCGCACTTCCAAAGGAGCAGGTTCCGCAGCAACCATGACAATTTCATCGGGTTGTAAAGGTTTCTCTAACAGATTTCCTGCACCTAGTTGTTGCAAATTCCGATAAACTGCTTCTCTGTCGGTATCAGGATATAAATCAACTTTATTAAACACTAAAATCAATGGTTTTTGGGATTTTCGCAACTCCAACAAAGCTTGATACTCAGTCCGAGTAATATCACCCGACACAATAAACAAAATCAAATCGGCTTGCTGTGCCACATCCCGCGCCATTTGCGCCCTAACTTCACCCGCAATTTCATCTAAGCCTGGTGTATCAATTAACTCAATTTGTACCTTGTCACTAGGACTCCAACGTACAGAGCGAGGGTACTGCGTCACACCATTGAGGGGTCCCGTTTGCAAGATTTTTTGCCCTAGTAAAGCATTGAGTACAGCCGACTTGCCGCGACTCACCAGCCCAAATGCAGCAATACGAATCACATTATGGTCAAGTTTGTTGAGAGTTGCGTTGAGTATTTCCAATTCCGGCTTGAGCAAACCTGCTAATTCTGTGTTGTGGCTGGATTGTCCGGGTTTACGCAGATTATTGTACCAAGATAAAGTTTGGCGTAGACTAGCACGAGCGCGGTTTAGGTGGGTTTCTTGCTGATTGTTCGACACTGGGATGAATTTGTAGGACTATATTGATTTTAGATTGTATATTTTGGATGTGAGATTTTGGATTGCGATCGCGCTAAATTTATAATCAAGTGTAGTCAAGTTTCTATAGAGTTTCCCAGGGAAAATATTCAGATTTTTGCTCAAAATTTAATGTTTATGTTTAATGTTTATGACATCATTTTTTGCAGTTCCACCTCTACAGGAGATTAATAGTGCGATCGCACATCAAAATAATGTTGAATTGTATGTGTTACGTCTGGATTTGATGCATCCGTTTGTCAATGGCAATAAGTGGTTTAAATTGAAATATAACTTAGAAGCAGCAAAAGCACAGAATTTCAACAAACTGCTGACTTTTGGCGGTGCTTATTCTAATCATATATATGCAACTGCCGCAGTTGGAAATTTATTTGGTTTGCAAACCATAGGGGTTATTCGCGGAGAAAAGAGTTTACCACTAAATCCGACATTAGATTTTGCGGTTAGTCAGGGAATGCAGCTTGTTTATCTGGATAGACAGACATATCGTCAACAGCAGACAGCAAAATTACAAGAAGTCTTAAAAAATCGCTTTGGTGATTTTTTCATAATTCCTGAAGGAGGTTGTAATTTACATGGTGTTAGAGGCTGTACGGAAATTATCTCTAACTCTGCCCCTTTAATCAAGGGTGATTTTGATGTTATTTGTTTAGCCTGTGGGACTGGTACAACTTTAGCGGGAGTGACACTTTCATTGCATCAGAAACAGCATTTAATTGGTTTTCCTGTACTCAAGGGTGGAGAATTTTTAAAGTCAGCAATTGAGACTTTGTTAGCAGAATATTTATCTTCTGATTTACCTATGCCTGGAGATAAAAGTATATCTTGGGAATTAATATGTGATTATCATTTTGGTGGTTATGCAAAGGTAACTGAAGAGTTAGTAACTTTTCAGAAAGAATTTGGAAAATTATATCAAATTCCGCTTGATTATATTTATACAGCCAAGATGTTTTATGGAGTCATGGATTTAATTCAGCAGAAATATTTTAGTAACTGTCGTATTTTGCTAATACATACGGGTGGTTTACAGGGTAACTTAGGTATAGAAAACAGGTTGATTGATTAGCGATTTTTGTAATCTTGTAGTTCTTTCTCAGAAATCGCATCTGCTGAAACTAATTTGTAATGCTTCTCATCGATGATTTTAATGTTATCCACCATAGAAATATTTTTATTTTGTCTTACTCTGGGTTCAATAGTATGTGCGGGAACTGCATAATAATCTGCCGCTTGAGACATATTAAATTGCAGCAAATTTGCTGAGACTAAGTTTATTTTATTTTTTGGCTTCACAGGATTAATTCCTAAGGCATGAATAATTGCACTTGCCACAGCTTTGGCTAATAAAGGTGGAACTGAGTTCCCAATTTGTCGAAAACCATGCCATTTTGTGATATGAAAACGAAACCAGTCGGGGTATGAATGTAATCTTGCAGCTTCTCTAACTGTGATGCATCTGGGAACAAAAGGATGAATTGGACGAGGAGATGTAAATGCACCTCTATTACTAGCAGTTCCGGCTCTAAGTGTGTTGCAAATACTTTTATAATCAAGTCGATGAAAGTGACTTATTGATTCCGTTTCTCCTGGTTTTGTTTGTTGAAATCTGGTAATTGATTCTGAATTATGTTTTGTACGGGTACTACATGTGAGAATTCCGGAATCATTAACACCATCAACCTCCGATGCTACAATACTCTTCTCTAGAGGAGGCGCTATGCGTTCATAAGCATAATTATCTTCCATTTCAAGTATTCCGCGTAAAATACTACCATACTTACTAGGCTTGTTATATTTTGCTATCACCCAATCTCGTTTAAATAATTCTGGGTAATTTTCTATTTCTGGTAAATCTCCAATCGCATCCCAAACAGTCGGACAGTTTGCTAAGTTTGGAGAGTTAACTATATATTTTGAGTTGCGGGCTAGTGGTGGTTTTGTAAATGCTTGAGGATACTTCGGTAAAGTTAAACCCTGTTGACATCCAATAATAAATAATCTCGCTCTATCCTGAGGAACTCCAAAATTTGATGCATTAAGAACACAATATTTTTCTTCTACTTCATAATTACATTTTCTGAATTCATCAATAATTTCGATGAGAAAATTCTGATGTTTACCAATAGTTAATCCGGGAACATTTTCAAAAACAAAATATTTAGGCTGGAGTTCTAATATAAGTCTTAAAAAGTGAAATACTAATGTATTGCGAGGGTCATCTAAAGCACGTTTTCCGATCATTGAGAAACCTTGGCAGGGAGAACCACCAAAAACTACATCTATTTCTCTCTTGCCAATAGCAGAATTATTTCTAATTTCTTCACCTTTAATTTCAGCAATACTTTTACAGAATATTGATGTCAACGGGAAATTAAATTCATGTATAGCACAGTGTATAGGGTCTATTTCCACAGCCGCAAGTACATCAAATCCCGCTTGTTCAAATCCAAGCGACATTCCCCCCGCACCTGCAAATAAGTCTATACCAATAGGACGTTGCTTTTTATTCATTGACTTGATATTTTTGAAATCAATCTACATGTTATAACTACTATTTATTAGCTTAACAGAGCGTGAATAAATACTAGTAATCTTGAACTAATTCTTATATTTTGTATACTTTCCTCCTAAAGCCTCAACAATTGTTTGTGTGTTTGCCTCCATCATCTTCATATATGTATCGCCCTGGCTACCTTTTGCGCCAATTGAATCGGAAAATAATTGACGTGGCGCTAATTTAACTCCGGCTTCTTCGGCTACTGTCGTAATTAAAGCGGGGTTAATTGTAGTTTCGGCAAAGATAGCAGGTACACCTATTTTCTTAATTGCATCAACTAAGTTCTTGACTGTTTGAGCGCTCGGTTGTTCTTCGGTACTAATGCCAATCAATGTACCCGCGATCGCAATATTGTAAGCGCGTCCATAATATTGAAATGCGTCGTGGGTGGTGACTAGTTTACGCTTTTCTGGAGGAATTGTTTGTATTTCTTGAATTATCCAGCTATCGAGTTTTTGCAATTCATTTGTGAGTTTATTGGCATTTTCGGTAAATTTATCCTTATCTTCTGGAGATAATTTCACTAACTCATCTCGAATTGCCTTTGTCATGGCGATCGCATTTTTCACATCTCCCCAAACATGGGGGTCTGGGACTATTTCACCTTTTCCTTTGTCGAGTTGTAAGGGTTTCACTACTTCCCCAATGGGCACTTTTCGCGCTTTCCCCCCAACTGAATTCATCATTTTGATAATTCCCGGCTCGAGATTGTAACCGTTATACAAAATCAAATTCGCTTCTTCCAAAAAACGACTATCTGTTGGTACTGGTTCGTATGTATGGGGGTCTGAACCAGGTTGAAGTATTCCTTTTAACTCAATCTCATCCCCACCAATTTCTTCTGCTAAGTCTGCAATAATTGTGCTGGTTGCCACTACTAAAGCTTTTTTCTCACTTTCGGAGGTTGCAGTGTTAGGGTTTGTTTGCGTACAACTTAGTAAGAATAAAGGGATTAAAAAGCTAATAAATATATTTTTCTTCATTAGATTAAAAATATGACTAAAGACACAGATTCTCTTTTGGCTTCTATCGCAAGTATTGGTTTTACTTATAGCTAGTATTACTCCAAATTATAGATTTTTTCATAATTCTCTCATTTTTATAGTAAGCTTGAGTAAATAATTATTCAATTACCTATTCTTGAAAGAATATTATGGAAGCTAATCTAGGGTCGCAAAATCGCCGTAATTACCTACAATCTCGCGAAATTCCGGCGCAATCAGTAGCCAAAAATCTAGAGATTGAGTCAGTTTTAGGGATTAATATTACCGATATCAGTGTGTATTATCGTACGCAAGCAGCTTTGGGAAATATTAGCTGTAATGTCAAACCGGGAAGATTGACGGGTATATATGGTCCTAATGGAGCAGGGAAAAGTACGCTGATGAAGGCGATGTTGGGGTTAGTTCCAGCGAGTGGGAAGGTGATATATCAAACAAAACTTTTATCGGCACAATTGGAGAAAGTTGCTTACGTACCGCAACGTAGTCAGATTGATTGGAGTTACCCTGCTACTGTTTGGGACGTAGTCATGATGGGTAGGGTGAAGAAGACTGGATGGTTGCGGCAATTTTCGACGGTGAGTCGCAAAGTTGCCAAGGATGCATTGGCAAGGGTGGGAATGAGTGAATTTATGCATCGCCCAATTGGACAGCTTTCAGGTGGACAGCAGCAACGGGTATTTTTAGCGCGGGCGTTGACGCAGGAAGCAGAAATTTTCTGTTTTGATGAGCCTTTTGTAGGCATCGATCAAAAAACCCAGTCGGTGATTTTTGAGATTTTTCATGAACTTGCTGACGAGGGAAAAATTGTTTTGGTTGTGAATCACGATTTGGGTGAATCTATTAACCATTTTGATGATTTAATTTTATTGAATCAAGAATTAATTGCTGCGGGTTCTCGTCAAGATGTGTTGACGGAAGACAATTTATATCGCGCTTATAGTGGTAGGGTGATGTATTTTGGAAATGCAGCTTAAGAGGTTATGTATAAAGTAAACCTTAAGACCAAAGAAACCCGGTTTCTTGGATTTAAGTATCGAGCATCATCTGACTTTTTGATGAGAAACCTGGTTTATCCCTGCGCGACTATCCTGAATATTTACTTTATAAATGGTCTCTAAGGGACTCAATAATTACAAATTAGTTAATACTTGAGATGTATTAATCATTAATACTTAATCATTAACAAATCATCAATAACAACATGCAATCATTAATTGAACCGTTACAATATGGGTTTATGCAACGATCGCTCATTGTGGCGATACTGGTAGGATTGTTGTGTGCTGTTGTCGGTAGCTATTTGATGGTAAGACGATTGGCTTTGTTGGGGGATGCCATTAGTCATTCGGTACTTCCGGGACTAGCGATCGCTTTTATTCTTGGTGGTAATATCTTTGTGGGTGCCTTCATTGCCGGAGTTGTGAGTACAATGGCAATTGCTTGGATTGGAGCGCGATCGCCTATCAAAGAAGATGCTGCAATGGGTATAGTATTTTCGGCTTTTTTTGCCCTTGGGGTAACGCTAATTACTGTAATCCAAAAAAGTAATAAAATTGACCTTAATCATTTTTTATTTGGGAATATTCTGAGTGTTACTACTGACGAAGTTCGCGATACTGCGATTATTGCTGTAGTTGTATTAGTAACTATATTTGCTATTTATAAGGAATTATTATTTTATACTTTTGACCCCCAAGGCGCTCAAGCCGCAGGTTTACCCGTAAATCGCCTCAATTTTGGCTTGATGTTGTTAATTTCTTTAACCATTGTTGCCAGTATGAAAGCTGTTGGTGTCATCCTCGTTTTATCACTGCTCATTACTCCGGGAGCCACAGCATACTTATTAGTGAAAAGACTACATCAAGTTATGATTTTAGGTGCATTTATCGGTGTCTTTTCTAGCATTAGTGGCATGTATTTAAGTTATTTTTATAACTTCCCTTCTGGTCCTGCTATTGTATTAGTTGTTTCGGGATTATTTATACTGGCACTATTATTTAGTCCGCAACATGGTATTTTTAGCAGCCGTCAGTTCAGGTCTAAGAGTTCAATTTAAACCTTGATTTGAAGTTTAAATGAAAAAAATAAATTAATTTGCTTTTTGGGTTTTATACAAAGCTGGTAATTCCGAAGCTGGCACAATTGAGTAACTTCAAGCTATTATACTTAATCAATTATAAATTTTGCGGCTAGATTGTAGTTGAAAGCGATAAAATTGATTTCAATTTATTATAAATGCTGTCAAGATTACTGTCGAATTAATTTAAATTGACTTTAATCAAGACAGAGACTGTCTGGTTTAAGGCGTACAACAAAATGACGGCAATTATCCCCACTATTTTAGCATCTGATTTTGACGGCGTAATTTGCGATGGTATGGTTGAATACTTTGAGGTGGCATGGCGAACCTATTGCCAAATCTGGACACCGAAAAAGCAAATACCATCAGATGCATTAGCATCAAAATTCTATAGTCTGAGACCAGTTATTGAAACGGGTTGGGAAATGCCTGTTTTAATCAAAGCTGTGGTAGACGAAATACCTGAAGAAAAGATTTTTAAAGATTGGCTTAATATTACTCAAAAAATCCTTGCAGGTTATAATTTAAAATCTTCAGAAATTGCATTTACTTTAGATAAAATACGCGATGAGTGGATTGCAAGCGATTTGGAAGATTGGATGAGTTTGCATAGATTTTATCCTGGTGTTGTTGACAGAATTAGAAATATTCTTGCAAGTGGCACACAGTTATATATTGTGACTACGAAAGAAGGACGTTTTGCCCAGAAGTTATTGCAAAAAGAAGGAATCGAATTACCGCGAGAAGTTATTTTTGGAAAAGAAGCTAAACGTCCAAAATACGAGATTTTACGTGAATTGAAGCAGAAAGCTGGAGGTTCGCAAGTTAGTATGTGGTTTATTGAAGATCGGTTAAATACTTTACAATTAGTTAAGCAACAAAGTGATTTAGAGGATGTGCAATTGTTCCTTGCTGATTGGGGTTATAATACTCCTTCTGAGCGATTAGTAGCTCATAATGAACCGCGTATTAGTTTATTATCGTTAGGACAATATGTACAAGATTTTTCCAAATGGGGTTAGTTAAAGGTAATTTACAACAGCCCAAGTAATGGGTGAAAAACTAACAAGATTATGAATATATAGATAGTTGTAGAGACGTAGCCCTCGTACGCCTCTAACAATTTTCTGGGTTTATTTAGTCATTGCGATTAACGACGATAAACCCAGCGACCTGGAACCCATCTGCGACCGGAGGTTGTGTTTTCCCAATAAGCAGGAACCCAAACTCGACGAACTACTCGGCGTTGTCGAACATTTGGTCGTCGCACATTTGGTCGCCGAACCTGATTACGTGGCACACTATAGCCACGTTGTTGAGTAATAATTACAGACGAATGAGAACCTCCAGCTTGCAATCTAACCTCTGCGGCTGATGCCGTTTTTGGTAATAAGGAAGCAAATCCAAGTGGAATTGCAATTAGAGTAGTGGCAATAATCGCACGTTTCATCATCAAATTACCTCATAGTGGAGTGTCAACTTTGAAACCTGCAAATCTAAATTTTGGGAGCATCAGATATGTGGTGGACGTTCCCAATCAAAATTTAAAATGAAGTTGTATACTTTTTCAGTAGATTTATGGAATCTGATTGCTACCTTTACTAGTTCCACAGTATTTGAACTGTGGACAATTCAGTAGATTTATGCAGGTGATATTACTGTAAAGGTTTGAATAGGAATCATACATGAGCATAAAGTCATTATTGCAATATGACTAAAGTAACAATATCAACAGTCAGTTGAGGTGACGTAAATTTAAGTGATTTGATGCAAAATACGATCGCAATATTACAAGAGAAAGAGCAAAAACAGGCAGTTGTAAATGATTTTTGCAAATAAACATCTACCACTACCCTAACTAGCACCTATCATGCAAAACTAAATTACAAACAATAATTAATGATCGCGTAAAAAGGATTAGTGGATTATGGATGTCGGTTTAATTTTGTCAAACATCTTAAATCCACCTGTTTTGGCTTTCTTTATGGGAATGCTGGCGATATTTCTCAAGTCTGACTTAGAAATTCCCCCACCCCTACCAAAGCTATTCTCTTTGTACTTACTATTTGCCATCGGTTTCAAAGGTGGTGTCGAACTAATTAAAAGCGGAGTTAGTCAAGAGGTGTTTTTGACACTACTCGCAGCTGTATTGATGTCCTTACTTGTCCCCATATATACCTTTTTTATCCTCAGGTCGCAACTTGATACCTATAATGCAGCTGCGATCGCATCGACATATGGTTCAATTAGTGCAGTCACCTTTATTACGGCAGGTTCTTTTTTGAACCAATTGGGCATCCATTTCGATGGCTTTATGGTAGCTGCCTTAGCGTTGATGGAATCCCCAGCAATTATCATCGGTTTGATTTTAGTGAATGTATTTGCAGTCAAACAGGAAAAGAGTGAGTTTGCTTGGGGGGAAGTATTACACGAAGCCACCCTCAACAGTTCTGTATACATGCTTGTTGGTAGTTTGGTAATGGGTTTACTCACAGGGGAACATGGTTGGGAAAAATTAAAACCCTTTACCCAAGACATGTTTTATGGAGTTCTTACCTTCTTTTTACTGGATATGGGACTTGTTGCCGCCAAAAGAATTAAAGATTTGCAAAAAGCAGGATTATTTCTGATTTCCTTTGCCATTATTGTTCCCATAGTCAATGCAATCATTGGATTGTTGATTGCTAAATTCATTGGTTTGCAGCAGGGAGATAGCCTGTTATTTTCTGTTTTGTGTGCGAGTGCTTCCTATATTGCTGTACCCGCAGCCATGCGAATTACTGTCCCCGAAGCCAATCCTAGTCTTTATGTCTCAACGGCGCTGGCAGTAACTTTCCCTTTTAATATTATTGTTGGTATCCCACTTTATTTATATGCAATTAATCTTTTTTGGAGATAAATATTATGTTGTCCGTTAAACGTATGGAAATCATTGCCAACTATGTGGAACTAGGCAAGATTTTAGATGGATTAGAAAAATCTGGGATTGAAGACTATACTGTGATTCGCGATGTTGCTGGTAAAAGTACGCGAGAGGACGGCAAACACGATTTAGCCATGACTATGCTTGATAACATCTATATCATTGCCTTTTGTAAACCAGAAAAAATTGCGATCGCATCTGAGGCAATTCGTGCAATTCTCAATAAGTATGGTGGTTCCTGCTTTATTTCTGATGCGATGGAATTAAGAACCATCAAATGTGTGGGTTAATTTTCAGAGTATTTGTTTGTGTGGCATTTACATTTATATGAATTTAGTTTGATTTTTGTTGACTTAATCTGCCCTTGCGCTTCAATACAAGTAGGGTAGACAAATTCACATGTCTATTTTTCTGCTCCAAAATTGCCATTGTCTTGGCGATAGGGTGACACCGCAAAATTTATTCACAAAAAATTACAAAAATCTAGAAACTCAAAAAAACCGAGTTTCTCCCTCATCTGAAAATCTGCAAAATATCAATAAAATATCAATCAAAGGGGTGAAATTTATTTTTTGGTACAACGGTAAATTCATTAATTCCCAATCCATCGAATTAGATATTTATAATCCCGGTTTACTTTATGGCGCGACTATATTGACAACGCTGCGAGTTTACAATGATTCTCTCAGTCACCCTCTCACAAACTGGGAAGCGCATCTTCACCGGATTCATACTTCCGTAGATTTTTTCAATCAATACTGCAACTGGTATCAACCCAATTACAAGCACATAAATCAAGGTTGTGAAGTCATGAAACAACACTTCCCCGTGTTGCGAATTACTGTTTTTCCGGATGGGAAAGAATGGATAATCGGGAGAAACTTACCAGCAAACTTAGCCGCAAAACAACAACATGGCATTGCCGCCATTATTGCCAACCCAAATTTATCGCGATCGCTACCGAATTACAAGACAGGTAATTATCTCACACCTTGGTTAGCAAAATCAATTGCTGAAAATGATTCTTCTCAGGAAGCAATATTTGTCGATGAGTCAGGAAACTGGCTAGAAACCACAACAGGAAATCTCTGCGGATGGAAAGATGGTTGTTGGTGGACACCTCCAATTGATGCGGGCATTTTACCAGGAATCATGCGATCGCATCTGCTAAATTGTCTCAGGAATCAACATCAAACAGTCCGCGAAGAACCTTGGACACAAGAATTAATTCGGAGTTTAGTAACCCTTGCTTACTGTAATTCCGTGGTGGAAATTATCCCCATTCACACCGTTACTCAATCTACAGGCAAATTGAAATATAACCCCCACCACCCTTGCTTAAAACAATTACAGCAAAATTTGCTCTGATTGTAGTGGAAACCGCCCCAAAGCAAGCGATCGCATACCTTGCAACCTCGCTACAATATAATCCCAGTCCACTTTATTCTCAGCGAACACAGAATTTTTTTCTTACATGAAAATTAAGGCATTATGCGATACCTTAAGATAAGTTAACATATTTCTTAATTACTACCTTCTCACCCAGCAAGTTGCGGTGATAAGCAGTTAGCCGCAGGGCATAAGGCGAATCCGAAGGGAGCGCAACGTCATTCTCTACGTTAAGAGAAACGCATAACAAGTACAGGAGGATTGACCTCGGTGAATAACAAAAGATGGAGAAATGCGGGACTATACGCGCTATTACTAATAGTCGTCATTGCGTTGGTTACGGCGTTTTTTGACAAACAGCCATCAAGTAATGCTAGATGGACTTACAGTCACTTTCTTGAGAGAATAAACAAGGGTGATGTTGCTCAGGTAAAACTGTTTCCTGATCGTAGTGCTGCTAGGGTTAAAGACCAGAATGGTAATCAGTATGATGTAAATTTAGTTGAAGACCCAACATTAATTAATACGCTTACCGAGAAGAAGATAGATATCAGCGTTTTGCCCCAAACCGACGAAGGATTATGGTTTAAGGCACTCAGCACCTTATTTTTCCCAGTATTGCTATTGGTAGGTTTATTCTTCCTGCTACGACGTGCTCAAAATGGTCCCGGTAGCCAAGCGATGAACTTTGGCAAGTCCCGCGCTAGGGTACAAATGGAACCCCAAACTCAAGTCACCTTTGGTGACGTTGCGGGAATTGACCAAGCTAAACTCGAACTGAACGAAGTCGTAGACTTCCTCAAAAACGCCGATCGCTTTACCGCCGTTGGTGCCAAGATTCCTAAAGGTGTATTGTTAGTCGGCCCTCCTGGTACTGGTAAAACCTTGTTAGCTCGTGCTGTTGCTGGTGAGGCTGGTGTACCCTTCTTCTCCATCTCCGGTTCGGAATTTGTGGAAATGTTCGTTGGTGTGGGTGCATCCCGTGTCCGCGACTTATTTGAACAAGCAAAAACCAATGCACCCTGTATCGTCTTCATCGATGAAATTGACGCAGTTGGTCGTCAACGGGGCGCTGGCTTAGGTGGTGGTAACGATGAGCGGGAACAAACCCTGAATCAGTTACTTACCGAAATGGACGGGTTTGAAGGTAATACCGGCATCATCATTATCGCCGCCACCAACCGCCCTGACGTACTTGATGCAGCTTTATTACGTCCCGGACGTTTTGACCGTCAGGTAGTGGTAGACAGACCAGACTACGCTGGACGGGTGGAAATTTTGCGGGTACATGCCCGTGGGAAAACCTTGGGTAAAGATGTGGATATCGAACGCATTGCCCGTCGTTCCCCTGGTTTTACAGGTGCAGACTTGTCGAATTTGCTCAACGAAGCCGCAATTTTGGCTGCACGTCGTAACCTGACGGAAATTTCCATGGATGAAATTAACGATGCGATCGATCGTGTATTAGCTGGTCCTGAGAAGAAAGACCGAGTTATGAGCGAACGTCGCAAGCAATTGGTAGCTTACCACGAAGCTGGACATGCTTTGGTTGGCGCTTTGATGCCCGACTACGACCCTGTACAGAAAATTAGCATTATTCCTCGCGGTCGTGCAGGTGGTTTAACTTGGTTTACCCCCTCAGAAGACCGGATGGATAGCGGACTCTACAGTCGTTCCTATTTGGAAAACCAAATGGCTGTGGCTCTGGGTGGACGCATTGCTGAAGAATTAATTTTTGGTGACGAGGAAGTAACTACAGGTGCTTCTGGAGACTTACAGCAAGTGGCGCGAGTTGCTCGTCAAATGGTAATGCGCTTTGGTATGAGCGATAAGTTGGGACCTGTTGCTCTCGGTCGTCAGCAAGGTAATATGTTCCTGGGAAGGGATATCATGTCAGAACGTGATTTCTCCGAAGAAACTGCATCTGCAATTGATGGAGAAGTGCGTAAGTTAGTTGATATTGCTTATGATAGAGCCAAGCAAGTGCTGGTTAGTAACAAACATGTTCTCGACCAACTTGCAGAGATGTTGGTAGAAAAAGAGACTGTGGACGCGGAAGAATTACAAGAATTACTTGCTAACAACGATGTACAAACCGCAGCCTTTGCATAAAAGCTGTAATTCTTGATTTTGTCATTTTCTACTCTCGCAATTAATGTTTTGCATATTCGGGTGGGCACAATGCCCACCTTTTTCGGTTTTAATTTCCATGTCGCTGTTCCTAATTCTCTTAAATCCTGATTACTGAGTCATATCGAGTCTGGTAAGTCAGTTATGATTAGTTTTTTTGTGTGTCCCTCTATCTCCCCATCTCCACGTCAGTTTTATCGTTTGTATGTAGGCGGACATGATATCAGTGGGAACCTAGTTGATCATGATTAATTCTTAGTCGATATGTATTATTTTCTGCTGACATTTTTGTTACATTGAATTAAAAATAAGTAAAAATGCTCAAAAAAGCGTATTTTAGAAAACAGTATTTCTAGTCTTATTGGGTTAAAAATTCAACCATCAGAAAAACTTGTTTGCGTCAATTTTCTATTTCTACAAAACTCATGATTCAAAGTGTAAAATCTATCCCAGCCTTTGACAACAAGCAACAATACGCTACTATCGAAGCCGAAATTAGTGCTGCTGTCCTAGAAGTTTTAGCATCGGGTCGCTACATCGGTGGACCAGCAGTTAGTTCCTTTGAACAAGCATTTGCCACCTATCACCAGGTCAAAGATTGTATTGCTTGTAACTCAGGCACAGATGCTCTCTACTTAGCTTTACGTGCTTTTGATATTGGTGCGGGAGATGAAGTAATTACTACACCTTTTACCTTTATTGCGACTTCTGAAGTCGTGAGCGCGGTGGGTGCCAAGCCTGTTTTTGTTGATGTTGACGCAAATACCTACAACTTAAACTTACAGCAAGTCGCAGCAGCCATTACACCTAAAACCAAAGCAATTATTCCAGTACATTTATTCGGTCAACCTGTGAATATGACAGCTTTGATGGCATTAGCGAAGCAGCATGATTTAAAGGTGATTGAAGATTGCGCGCAATCAACAGGTGCAACTTGGAATGGTGAAAAAGTTGGTAGTATTGGCGATATTGGCTGTTTTAGCTTTTACCCGACGAAAAATTTAGGTGGCTGTGGGGATGGTGGTGCGATTACCACTAACAGTTCCGAGATTGCTGAGAGAATGCGAGTGATCAAAAATCATGGACAATCGAACCAATATTATTACAGTGAAGTGGGGGTAAATAGCCGCTTGGATTGCATTCAGGCTGTAATTCTCCACATTAAATTGCGATATTTAGATAATTGGAATGCCAAAAGAAAATTAATTGCATCTCGCTACAATCAATTTTTATCTCAAATTCCCGACATTCTCACACCTCAAGAAATTTCCGGTGGTGAAAGTGTGTGGAACCAATATACAATTCGTATTCTTGATGGGCAACGGGAACAGGTGCGTAAAATGCTACAAGAGAAGGGCGTAAATACAATGATTTACTACCCGATGCCATTACACTTACAGCCTGTTTATGAAGATTTAGGGTATAAATCAGGTCAATTACCAGTTGCCGAGCAATTGAGTCATGAAGTAACCTCATTACCGATGTTTCCCGAACTCAGTGAAGAACAACAAGATCAAGTAATCTATGCGGTTAAAGAAGTAATGGGTTAGGAATTGGGAAGAGGGAATTTGTAATTCCCATTCCCTAGATTCTAAATTAAGGAATGAAAATTAAATAACCTACAATTTTCGATTTGCTGGGGAATGGTGCGTTACGCTCCGCTAATAGCACCCTACTTTTGTACTTTATTTAATCCACATTCCTAAGCAAAGTAAATTCAGCAAACTGAATTAAGCAAAATTATGCGATGAGGTATTGGTGGTTGCTAAAGCCTCAACTAAACTACGTACAGCAGCAATCATGGCAATTTCGCTATTAAGTTGGTTAATTGCAGAACCAACTCCAACACCAGCAGCGCCAGCAGCAGTAGCCAAAGGTGCTGTGACATTAGAAATGCCGGAAGCACAAAGTACGGGTACAGAAACAACGCGAGAAATTTCGTAAGCAGCAGCTAAGGTTGGTGTTGCTTTTTCGATTAATCCCAGAGTGCCGCCATGTGTTGGTTTACTGCTTGTCCCACCTTCGGTTTGAATAATATCAGCACCAGCTTTGACTAGTTCTTCAGCGAGTTGTACTTGCTTATCTAACGTGAGGATGTGGGGTACTGTAACTGAGAGAGTGATTTCTGGAAGTAATGCACGGGTTGTTCGGGTGAGTGCGAGAACTTCTGGGGCTGCAAATGTTCTACCTTGGGCGTAGAAGGAATCAAAATTTCCGATTTCAATCAAATCTGCACCAGCCGCAACAGCTTGGAGAAATTTGTCTGGTTCGACGGCGGAAACGCACACAGGTAGACTAGTGATACTTTTAGCCAATTTCACTAATTCCACATCGGCAGCGATATCGACAAAAGTGGCACCACCAATTTCGGCAGCTTTTACCACTGCTGCAACATTTGCCGCATCGAAGTTGTTTAAACCGCTTATTACTTTGAGGGCGCGGCGAATTGCAAATGCACGTTGAAGTGTAGAATGCATCGTCATAGTTAGTGTGTCAAGCATTAAATTAGAATCATTGTGACACTATGAGTACACTTCCGGCTAGAGGCTGAAGATATCAGTGTTATATTTTGTTTGGTATAAACTGATGAATCCCATGGCGTTTCATTCCCAGATTGAAGTTATTAGATTTAGATATAATCAAATATGGTCAAATATTTGCGATCGCCTGGTAATTGATTCAATTATGGTTAAATTAATTAATCTGGGATTTCTCAGTTATTCAGGGAAAATATCCTTAAGTTTTGGAAACATCCATAGAAGAATAAATGGAATAAATCAAGGGTGAGACTAGCTTCAATAGTCTCACCAAAATAATTATTTTGCTAACTGGGGTTATGATTCTTTAGATATTGTCAGAAAATTGACTAAGCAAGGACAAAATCAACATCATTAGTCCCAGCAGTTTCTGATTGCCCAGATGTTAATAATTCTCCATTTACATCAACAGCAAAGGGGGTTCCAGCTAAATTGAGATTGTAATCAGTTTTATCCCCTGTATAGCCAACACTGGCAACCATTTTACGTCCCGCATCTGTGTATTGGAACGCCATCATTTGATTTTTTTGTTGTGTGTTATCAAAAGCCCAAATTACCATGTATTGTTGACCTTGATAGTCAAAAATTTTGGGCGGACGATTGGGTGTATATCTACCGGCATTGCCAAAGCTAGCATCTAAAAAAGCTTGTACGGAAGATGGTTCTACAGTCGCATAGGCAACCTCATCGGGTGATGTTGCTTCGGCATCTCCTTGACTTTCGTCAACTACTTCTTCTTTTCCACGATTTTGAAAATAATCAACTGCTGCTTTCGTTCCAATTGCACCCACAGCAGCAACACCTGCACCAACTAATACATTACGAAGTAAGTTACTCATAGTTTTACCTAATGGGTAGAAAGTTCCGTGCATCATATTATCATTCCCTGCACCGGATGATAAATTTATTCATTTGGTAATAGAACAAAAATATCTGAATTTAACGCTTAAACAAATAAATAAATTTAAATTGATGATGTCGTTAATGCTTAAATTAATCTTTGAATAGGAGTCAGTAATACTGCGAGTGAGAGATAAAACTTAAACACAATTACTATTAACAGTAACTATGAACCATCGCGCTTTATTTCCAGCTTTAGCCAACAAAGCTTATTTTAATTATGGCGGACAGGGACCAATGCCACAAGCTGCAATTGATGCAATTATGGAATCTCAAATGAAAATGCAGCAGTTGGGACCTTTTGGGAATGGGGTTGTTCCTTGGATGAATGAACAAATGTTTTCAGTGAGAAATGCGATCGCATCTCATATTCAGACTACACCAGAAACGATCACCCTGACTGAAAATGTCACTCTTGGCTGTAATATTGCCATGTGGGGTATTGATTGGCGAGTAGGTGACAATTTATTACTTACGGACTGCGAACATCATGCTGTGGTGGGAATTGCTCAAACCATCGGCAAGCGCTTCCAAGTTGAAGTCACAACCTGTCCAATTCTCAATGCCAATAATCCGGTGGATGTGATTGCTGAATATCTTCAACCAAATACTCGTTTGCTTGTTGTCAGTCACATTCTTTGGAATACAGGACAGGTTTTAGAACTCGAAAAAATCTCGCAAATATGTGCCCAAAATCATACCCTGTTATTAGTAGATGCTGCACAGTCATTTGGTTCTATACCCCTTGATATGCAGCAATTAGGAGTCGATTTCTACGCTTTTACGGGACATAAATGGATGTGTGGTGCTGCTGGTTTGGGGGGATTGTATGTCAGTCCTCAAGCTAAAGAGAAATTACTACCGACATTTGTTGGCTGGCGGAGTGTGATTACAGATACACAAGGGTATCCCCAAGCGTTTCAAGCAGATGGACGTAGTTACGAAATTGCCACATCCGATAATTCCTTATTTGCAGCTTTAAAAGTGGCAATGGATATTCATGAACAATGGGGAAATATTCAATTACGTCACGAACAAATACTGAAAAATAGTAAATATTTGTGGGAAAAATTACAGGATATTCCCGAAGTTAAATGCTGGTTATCTTCACCACCAGAAAGCGGTTTAGTCTCATTTCAAATTCAGAATTCGCCAGCACAAACTAGCCGAAAATTAGTTAATTTTCTCGAATCCCAAGGCATATTCACCCGGACAATTGCTAACCCTGATTGCATTCGTGCCTGTGTACATTATTTTACCTTAGAATCAGAAATGGATCAGTTAGTTGCAGCGATCGCAAAAGAATTAAGAATTTAGCCCAATAAGTTACTGCTCCGCAGTAGAAGATACACGGAAAAATTCTGTATAATACCTAAATAGAAGGGTAAAAAAGAAGTTTTCCGTATATTCAGACAAGAATCCGTTGTAATGGTTGATGTATTAGGATTAAGAAAAAGATTATGCGGTAAGTTTCCATATAATAAATAGTTAGACCGACAGATTGCCAGTGAGAACGTAGTTAAAGGTTGCTTGTAAAGATATTTCATGAGGGTGTTCTTCACAATGAATGGAATCTGGAATTTTCTTCTGAGCAAGTCCCCCGACTTTGCCGCACAATTGGTGGTGGGTATAATCCTTTTGTGGCTAGGGATGAAATTTTTTGTCAGGAAAAAGATTGTTTTATATAAAGTGTTAGCTGAAGATAACTTGCTGAATATTGCAGACGAAAATGCAAGGCAGCATATACAAGTACGCTACTTAACTACAGAGAATCAGTATGACGTTATAGAAAATTTGTATTTGTTTAAGATAAGAATCTTCAATGCAGGAGATGTTGAAACTAAGGTCAGTGATTTTGATCCACCAACAATCACAGTGGAATTTGGAAAAAACGCCAGGGTTTTAGGAGCCACCATCGAAGAGCGTTCTCCGCGAAATCTTCAAATAAATCCAACTTGGGCTTCAAACGGACTTGAGCAGCTTAGTCGTATTCTTGATGGTCAACCTATATCACTCAACAAAATTGAGGTGCCTCCGGTACAGCTTAATCCCAGAGACTCATTTGTGATATCTGCTTTAGTTACACAGCCTGAAACGATTGTGGTTAGTGGCAGAGTTCTAGGTGGTAAATTTGCAGAAAAGAGAAATGATAAGTCAAGACGCATAAAAGTAAGTATCTTTTTCTTGATGGCTATCTTTACGGCTATGTTTATTTATGTGATTGGTGAATTTTTCCCGTCTATTCGATTAGCTACGTTTTTT
Source organism: Calothrix sp. UHCC 0171 (assembly GCF_034931845.1). NCBI lineage: Bacteria > Bacillati > Cyanobacteriota > Cyanophyceae > Nostocales > Calotrichaceae > Calothrix > Calothrix sp. UHCC 0171. Next base: position 44,952 of record NZ_JAYGHN010000034.1, on the reverse strand, counting down.
TTTCTTTTTGGGCTTATGTTCATTATTTGGATACTTGTTATATTGGATCAGGTTGAAGTTGTTTGGTAGTGTTAACAGCTTAACAAGTTTTCATGTGTTTTTCGGGTGAACTAGTAGCACCTTCTGAGGAAGCCGAAGGTTTGCTACTATCAAGATAGTGAACTTAAAGGTGCTTATGACACTAGCAATCGTGGCTGAAGCGGCTCCTCTGCAAGCAAATGAAGATGGTGTAATTCTCGTCGGAAAAACTCGTGTAACCTTAGATACTGTAGTTGCGGTCTTTAATCAAGGCGCAACAGCCGAGGAAATTGCTCATCGGTATCCGTCCTTAAATCTAGCTGATATCTACGCCACAATCGCCTTCTACCTTAATCATCAATCGGAAGTAGAAGTCTACCTACACCAGCGACAGCAGCGATCGCAAGAGATTCGTGCAATGAATCAAGCGAGATTTGACCCACAAGGTTTGCGCGATCGCCTACTTGCCCGTAAAACCGAGCAAGAAGCATGTTGAAATTTCTTGCTGATGAGAACTTCGATAATACGATCGTTCGAGGGTTATTTCGCCGTAATCCGACACTTGACATCGTTCGTGTGCAAGATGTTGGGTTATCAGGCAAAGATGATCCGACGGTTTTGGAGTGGACGGCACAAGAGGAACGAATTTTGCTAACTCACGATGTCGCTACGATTACTCGCTATGCCTACGATCGAGTAAGGGAAGGTCAGCCCATGCCAGGAGTAATCGAAATCAGCACAGATGCTCCCATCGGTCGGGTTATTGAGGATTTGCTTGTATTAGTAGAGTGCAGTCAGGATGGAGAGTTGGAAGGGCAAGTTCAGTATCTCCCGTGGTGAGGCGGTCTAACAACGCCCATGCACCCGACCGTAGTTGTTGAAATAGACATTTCTGCTGGAATCCTAGAGCAAGCACAAAACAAAAATGACACAAAAACTGTATGAACTTTTTTCAGCCATTTTCCCACAAAGTCAATTAGCCCAAGTTTAATTATTAAGAGTGACACGAAGACTTAGGGGCGAGGGGAGGTGGAGAAATTTTCATGCTCAGGGATTAGCCAAGCACGGTATCATCCTTTTGAATAAGGTGCTAAGGCTAAAGTTTTCGTCACATCGGTAAGGAAAACACGATCGCACAGGTTAAGTAACTCAACCTCAGTCTGTGTTTGTCGCATTAGGCGCAGAAACTGACCTTCAGCATCGACTAAGAGGGCAATGTAATTGAGGAACATTTTCAGGTAGCCGACACGCGATCGCACGGGTATATTTACTGAGTTAGGGGTTTGCCATAAACGGTCAATATAGTTGCGTACCTCTACCAAAGGCACAGGTGCGATCACTTCTCCTCGCAAAGCCTGGCGAATTTGCTTAAAAATCCAAGGATTTGCGATCGCCCAACGCCCCACCATCACACCCGCCGCACCTGTTTGAGCAAGTACAGATAGGGCAGTTGTGGCAGAAGTGATATTGCCGTTGGCAAGAACTGGACAATCAACCCGGCTCACAGCTTCCGCAATCAAATCATACTTGACTTCTCCGTGGTACATATCTTTCACCGTACGACCATGCAAAGAAAGTAAATCAATGTTGTGGCGAGCAATGATATCTAAAATTTTGTAAAAGTTATCCGTATTTTCAAAGCCTACACGCATTTTCACAGTTAAAGGGCGATCGTTGACTGTAGAACGCAGTTCCGCCAAAATCTGATCCACTTTTTCCGGTTCACGTAATAATCCACCGCCAACATTTTTGCGATAGATTCGAGGAGCCGGACAACCCATATTCAAGTCAACTCCAGCTATATTATAGCGACAGAGTTCCCGTGCAGTTCTCACTAAGTCGGGAATGCTTTCGCCAATCATTTGAGCAAAAACGGGGCGACCTGTATCATTTTCAGTGATTGCTGCCAAAATACTACGATTCAGGCGTGAGGTATCATTGACGCGAAAATACTCGGTAAAGAAGTAGTCAGGACTACCATAATGAGCAATAACCTTCATAAACCAGAGGTTTGTCACGTCCTGCATGGGAGCAAGAGCCGTGAGGGGCAAATCTGGATGCAGCGATTGGGGGAGCAATACCTTAGGCATAAATGATGAAGGGCGATTAACAAAGCATCACTGTATCAATAAAGTGGTTAAGTAGGTCGGTGTTAAAAACTGTCGTTATGACAAGGCAGGAGGCAGAGGGCAGAAGGGAAGAGGGTTTTAGATAAATTTACTTTTCTCTATATACTACTCTGCGAGAAGCCGCTCCGCGTCTACGGTTTATTTGCACCGTTCTACTTACTGAGGTGGGAGCCGAATAACCTAATTTAACTTGAGTGCGATGGCGATCGCAAATTACTTGGTAAATGTTTGGGCGCTGGGGTTTGTCAGGCTTTACCGTATAATTGGAGCGGTTTAGATTTGCAAAAATTATCTTGGTTTTCCTACTGTGATACCATTTCACGAAAAACCTTAAAAATATCTAAGTTCTCAAACGCTTGTCAGACTTGGATTGATTAATTGCGACTTGCGAATTACGTAGCTTGCTTCTCGCGACAGCGAGTATTGTGAATTAGTATGATTTCCTCTCCTGAAAAACTACGACAATTGTTAGCTAGCCCCGAAATAATCGTCATCCCCGGTGTTTACGATTGCCTCAGCGCCAAACTTGTCGAACAATTAGGTTTTGATGTGGCTGCAACAAGTGGTTTTGGTATTGCTGCATCTACCTTGGGTGTACCTGATTATGGCTTGATGACTGCCACTGAGGTTATGTATTCTGTCAGCAGAATTGCTCAGTCTTTGACTATTCCCCTGATTGCGGATATGGATACCGGCTACGGGAATGCTTTGAATGTGATGCGAACTGTTGAGGATGCAGTGCGATCGCAAGTTGCAGGTATCATTTTAGAAGACCAAGAGTTTCCCAAAAAATGCGGTCATTTTGAGGGTAAGCGCGTTATCCCCACTGAGGAACATGTGAGTAAAATCAAGGCTGCCGTAGCAGCACGAGGTGATAGCGGTTTAGTAATTATTGCCCGTACTGATGCCCGCGCTGTCTTGGGTTTGGATGCAGCGATACTGCGGGGACGTGCCTATATTGAAGCGGGTGCGGATGTGTTGTTTGTCGAAGCTCCTCAATCTGTGGCAGAATTGCAAGCGATCGCTGATGCATTTACTGGTGTCCCGTTGGTTGCAAATGTGATTGAAGGCGGTAAAACTCCCCAACTTTCGGCAATCCAGTTACAGGAAATGGGTTTCAAAATTGTCTTTTTCCCACTCTCTACTTTGCTTGCTGTCACCAAGGTGATGAAATCTTGTTTACAGGAGTTGAAAGCGCAGGGAACAACGGCAAATTTTACAGAAATGGTAGATTTTAGCGATTTTAAAGAATTGATTGGTGTACCGGAATATTTGCAAATTGAGAAGCAGTTTGAAGTATAGGTGCAAAAGCCCATCACCCATCTTGGACTGTGGAGCGTCATCACACAGTAGGGTTTGGATGACGGCAATACAGGATGTACGTACATAGCTTAGTAAGAGAATTCAAGGACTAGCTGGGATTGTAACCGTTGATTGTTACGGCTATTTTTAGCCATATTTGACTTAACTACAATTTGATAGTTAGTAATAAATAATTCTTTACCTTTAGCGGCACAACCTTGTTTGTAGTTATTCATTCCATACTGAAATTCCCATTCTCGAATATGTGCTACTTTAAAATTTTCTCTGATATAAGGAGAATCATCATAGGTTATTAACCAGTTTTGTTGACAATTTATCACTGAGGATGCGAATCTCTGATGGTCAAAAGATGTGTGTAAATAACCATCTTTTCCATATAATTTGGATTTAGTTGCTGTAAAGTAAGGTGGGTCTAAAAATATAAATAAATATTTCTCATCTGGAGAGTTTGAGTAGCCAGAACCCTCAACGGATAAACTTTCATTTGATGGATGTAGTAATTCGCTATAATCTAAATTAGTAATTTTTATATCTGGTGTTAATATTTTTTCTAATTTTTCAAGACGAACTATAGACGAGTCAGTAAAACGTTTATGAAAAGCTTGCTCAGAAAAACCTCCAGATTCTACAGTCCCAGAGAAAGTAATTCGATTGAGAATAAAAAAGCGTACTGCTCTATCAAAATCGGCTAATTTGTTAACATCTACACTTGTTAATTCCTCAAATAATGATTTTCCATTTGTATATTCTTTTTTCACATAGCGTATCTCTGTTACTAATTTTGGTAAGTGAGATTGTGAATATTTCCAAAATAGAAAGAGTTCGCGATTCAAATCGTTAATCCAAATTTTGAGGTGGGGAAATTTTTGTTTTAAGTATATAAATACAGAACCACCACCTACAAAAGGTTCCCTATATTCGGAAAAATCATCTGGTAAACATTCAACGATTTGGTTGATGGCTTTTGATTTACCACCTGGATAGCGTAATGGACTTTTTATCATAACTACTGCCATAACTTTCTCATTTTAGATATCGCAAATAAATTATATCTCATAATATATACTTGCTAATTACTTGATATTTCTATTTTTAGCTTGTGATTATTCTCTGCTTCCAAAGCGAGTTTTTTAATTATTTCTTTTTGATTATTTTTAAATATTTTTGAATTATTCTCTAGAAAAGATTCGATTTCTAAGGGAGAAGCATCAGGAAAAACTATAGACCCTACTATATTTTTAGCAGTTAATTTTAACTTAGCTATAAAAGAGACCGATTCTCCATTTAGAGTAAGTGAATCTAGATTAGAAAATAATATCAATTTAAATAATCCATCTTGAATATCTGGTAATTTTGGCAAAGAATCTTGAGAAGTATTTTTAGATTCTTGAATAATATAAGTATCATTTTCATGAAATATTTCATCTGGTGTTAAATAGTAAACACCTCCTAAATAATTTTCAATACTAAAAGTTGCTTTTAAACCATCAACTAAATATTCTAGCTTATGGGATGTCAGGGCTTCCCTTTTGCTAGCATTCTGAGAACCTTTCAAAGAAATATTTTTAAACTCTTCAAACTCTTCTATAATTTTTTGTAAATATAGCCTTTCCTAGGCTACTGAGGTACGCATAAACCTTTCTAACTAAGAATAAGCCGCTAAAATGTACTTCACTAGGTTGGGAAGCGCTATAGCTATCCATTCCCTGTCGAGAGTGAATTGAAACCCCAACTGTTTTGGAAATTGAATCATAGCAATCAAGAGCTTTTGTAAAAATTTCTACAAAACGTTCTTCAAAGAGATTTTTATTCCAATGAAGTGCACTTTGGTGATATGCTAAAATCTCATTAATTTGTAAATTAACAAATTCTTGATTAAACTTTTGATTAGTCAACTTCTGTTTGTTACTCTGATTTCTCTTTGAACTTTTATCAGCACTTTCATAATAAGCAAGTACAATATAAATATTAAGTAAATTCATCCATGAAATAGTTGAATACTGAATTCTATCCCTATCTCCATCAATTCCTTCATCTTTAATCACTGGAATAATTGTTATTACTTTAGAGGAATTATAAGTATTGTAAATTCTAGCAAAAGGATAGCTTCTAGTTCTTTTAGGTGATACCCATTGTGAATAAGCTATTTCAGTATTAGGAAATTTAAGTAATCCAAATGTATTTGCTCTATTAACATCAAAATCATCGAAATTAACCTTTTTTAGCTCCTGGTTTAGATAAGTTTTATAACTTACTCCCCTAATAAAGCCAGTAAAATGTAGAATTTCTTTCATGTTTGCCGGATAAATATTTTACTTTACTAATGCACTAATGCACAAATCCATCTTGAATGTTACTTTATTTCGACTGGAGACTGACAGCTTAAGATGACAGAAAAGATGTATTGACAATCTGCTCAAAAAATGTATTAGTTCAAATTAGCGAGATTTACGCAAGTTGGTTATAAGTTTTTGCGTAATTATTTAGGCGAAGCTGATATCACCTCTTTCCTCATCTTGCTCATGCTCATCTAAAGAAAAACTAAGTTTATGCGCCAATTTCCGTGAATCTGAATAGACTCAAAAAAAGTGGGTTTGGATGCGGGTAAGAGAATGGTAGTTAAGAAAAACAAGCATGTGGGATTTGGCGCGAAGAATCCAAATCCCGAACTTCGCCAAGCGGAAGGATTGATTAGAAAGGGAAAATTAGCAGAAGCACGACACATTCTCCACCAGTTGAGTCTGGATTTTCCCCAAAATCATGAGATACTAACGCATTTGGTTAATGTTTGCTACGATTTGCAGGATATTCCTAATTATGGACGTGCTTGCGAATTACTATTGGCGATCGAGCCAAAAAATGCTGATGTTGCCTATGGACTCAGTGGTGCATATTTAATTACTAGGCATCCACTGATGGCTCTAGAAGCCTTCCGTCATGCCTTAAGCAATTTTCCTAGCCATGAAAAGGCTGATATGGCTGGGGAAGAAGTGGAAAGATTGGAATTAGGTTTGGACAAATTACTGGCGGATATTGGTTTAGATGGCGAAGAGGGCTATAAGATAGCACTGCTGCACGAACGGGGTCAAGTATATTTAGAACAAGGTGAATACGTGAAAGCACGGCAATCAGAAGCAACAGTAGTGCAATTACGTCCTAATTTTGTTTCAGCATACAATAACTTGAGTTTGCTGAGTTTCCTCGAAGGAAATTTGGATGAAGCTATTCAAATTTGTGAGCAAGTTCTCAATATTGAAGCCGATAATGTTCATGCCCTAGCGAATTTAGTACATTACTATTGCCTGCAAGGAGATTTTGAACGGGCAAAGGAATTTGCGGAAATTCTCAAAGCCTCTAAGGCTCAAGCTTGGGACGTTTTAACGAAAAAAGCTGAAGGGTTAAGCTATGTGGGTGATGATGAAGGTATTGTACAGATATATGAAACAGCCAAAGCAGCTGATGATTCCGACTTAGAAGCTAGCGCTGGTACATTTTATCACTGGCTAGCGGTAGCAATGATGCGCTTGGGTAAAGTCGATGCAGCTCGCGAACATTGGCAAAAAGCTTTGGATTCCCTAATCAGCAAGCAACTAGCTCAAGAAAATCTCGATGACTTAAAAAAATCGCCTTCCCAGCGTCATGCACCTTGGGCTTTTCATTTTGGGCAATGGGTGACACAAAAAACCCTCGATGAACTCAAACAAGTCACCCTTGTGAGTGGGAAATCTCAGAATGAAGCACAGGTATCACAAGCCTTACAGCAATATTTTGCCGATCATCCCAAATTTATCAATATTATATCTGCCTTGCTAGACAGAGGCGATCGCCAGGGACGGGAATTTGCTTTTAGTTTGGCTTTAGCGGTGAAAACGCCAGAAATGCAAGCTGTTTTGCGCGAGTTTGCCTTGAGTCAACGTGGAACCGACGAGATGCGCCACAAAGCAGCCCTGAAGCTATCAGAAGAAGGTGTTTTACCAGAAACTATCCGCATGTGGTTGCAGGGTAAATGGCAAGAAATTAAGTTAATTAGTTATGAATTTCACGAAGAACCGACTATTAAACATTCTCGCCAAGTTCTGAAAATCATGGCACAAGCGATATCGTTAATGAAGACAGGTGAACAGCAAAAATTGAAACATGCTGAAGTTTTGCTGAAAGATTGTCTCGCGATTGAACCTGATTCTCCAGACTTGTTAAATAACTTAGCACTTTGTTACCAGTATCAAGGGCGTAGTGAAGAAGGAGAAAAGTTACTACGTGAAAATATGCAGAGGTTTCCCGATTACGTCATGTCGCGGGTTGTGCTGGCTAGCAGACATCTACAAAATGGGGAACTTGATGCAGCAGAAGAGTTACTTAAACCATTGGAGCGGCGAAAACGGTTTCATTTCCAAGAATTTGCCGCATTTTGCGATACCTTGATTGAGTTATTACTAGCGAAGAAACAGCGTGAAGGTGCCAAAGCTTGGTTGCGGATGTGGGAAGGTGTTGATCCTGAGAATCCTGCTGTATTGAAATGGAAAGCTAAATTTGGGGGTGGGTTAATGCAGAAATTGGAAAAAGGAAGTTTTTGAGAGGTATGAACTGACGATAAAAAAACAAAAAGCACTACGTACATACGTAGTGCCATAAAAGCTTGGCTGGAGGAATTAGTAGAAAGTAGTGTTGTTTGGAAGCTGGAAGAAGTTCTGACAACGACTAGTACGTGAAGGCAGAAGTAAGAAGGCAGAAGGCAGAAGGAATAAAGCTTATTTCAGAAGCTTTTTGTCATTTTAGAATGGTTGCTTCATTTCCGCCGTACTGTACTAGTATCAAACAGGGAGCATCCCAAATGTGTAAATTAGCTTTTTTGTAGTGATGGCTCTCTAGCCTGTTTCCTGAATTAGGGAGCAAGATGCTCCCACTACAAATTTTATTTTTGCAAAATTGGAATACTCCCTATCAAACATTACTAGAATGAAGAGATTAAGCTAAATCGAACAATAAAATTTCTCCACCAACTTCGGTGCTAATTTCCATTTTTTCTTCGCCACTAATTTGTACAGCATCACCTGCACGCAGTTCTTCACCGTTCAAAGTTACTATTCCTTTAGCTACTTGTAACCATGCATGACGATGTGGTTGTTGATGATAATTGATGACATCACCAGTATTTAAAACTGATACGTACAAATCTACATCTTGATGAATTGTTACCGCTCCATCACGTCCATCTTTTGCCGCAATTAAACGTAATTTTCCGCTACGTTCTTCGATGGGAAATGCTTTTTGTTCGTATCTTGGTTTGAGATTTTTTTCATCTGGTAAAATCCAGATTTGTAATAAGTGAACTGCCTCAGTTTGAGAATGATTGTATTCGCTGTGCATAATCCCAGTGCCAGCACTCATGACTTGTGCTTCACCTGGGAGAATCACTGAGCCTGTACCCAAGCTATCTTTGTGTTCTAGCGCACCATCTAAAACATAAGTGAGAATTTCCATATCTTTGTGACCGTGGGTTGCGAATCCCGCTCCTGGAGCAATTTGGTCATCATTAATAACTCTCAAAGAGCGAAATCCCATCCGGTCAGGGTCATAAAAATTACCAAAAGAAAATGTGTGACGGCTATCCAGCCAACCAATTTTTGTAGTCCCGCGATGATTGCGATCGTGGATGAGGTGGGTAACAGTGTTTTGAGACATTATTTACTCCTTATTGGTGTATTTGTGAGATTTTTTAATAGGGATTAATGGGCTGATTTTTTGATATTTCTAGAAGTTTTTTTGCATATTTCAATATTAAGATATTTATACACAAAATGAAAAGTACGCACTCAAAAGTGCGGTACTTACTAAAAGGATACTATTAACAAAGTCTGGGGGTTTAATTCCCCTGCTCTACAGACAGCTTGTTTTATGTCCGGGTAAAATCCCCGTCACAAAACGCAATTGCGAATTGCGTAGCTTGCTTCTCGCGGAGCGAGTATTGCGAATTGCGAATTGTTTTAATACCCATGATCATAAAATCAATGTTTTACTTCTTATTTATCCGTCGCAATAATGTGCATATCAATGTGTTGATGTCTGATTAGCTCCATTAATTTTTGCGTAAACGAACCTTTGAAAAACCTTCTCCATTTGGATTGCTGACTTTCACCAATAACAATCTGGGTGACATGTAACTCGGTGGCGATATTTGCGATTTCCCTAGGAACATTGTGACTACTCACTTTGAAAAACTCACCACCAAATTCTTGACATAGTTTCCAGCAGGTTTCAACATGCAAACTTTCTTCTTTGGTGAGGAAGCGCTCCGGATCATTAACAAAAACAGCATAGAGTCGCGCATTCATATAATTAGCAATTCTAGCTCCCCGACGTAATAATTGTACGGAATTTGGATAAGTGGATATACATACTAATACTCGCTCATGAACGCTGCAACTCTGTCCTGGTGAGGGTGAGGAATTTGCCTCCTCTTCAACTGTATCGGCGACTTCTCGCAATGCTAGTTCCCGGAGGGCAATAAGATTGCGTCGTTGGAAAAAATTCTCTAAGGATTGCTCGATTTTTGCTGGAGCATAAATTTTACCCTCCCGCAAACGCTCTTCTAAAGTTTCTGGAGTAACATCAATTACTACTACTTGATTAGCTTCATCAAGTAGGCGATCGGGAATACGTTCGCGAACCACGACACTGGTAATCCTCGCCACTAAATCATTTAAACTTTCTAAATGCTGGATGTTAACTGTGGAGTACACATCAATACCTGCCGTTAAAATTATCTCTACATCCAGGTAGCGTTTTTCCCGTGGAGAACCGGGGACGTTTGTATGAGCCAGTTCATCAACTAGAACTAGTTGTGGGGAGCGAGCAATAATAGCATCCACATCCATTTCTTCCAATGTAACATTTTTAACTACTGTCGTTTTTCTCGGAATCACCTCCAATCCCATTGCCTTTTCTGCGGTTTCTTTGCGTCCGTGGGTTTCCAAAATACCTATAACTACGTCAATTCCCTCTTCTTTGAGGCGATGGGCTTCTTCCAGCATTTTGTAGGTTTTTCCTACCCCTGGAGCCATACCGATAAAAATTTTATGTTTGCCACGCTGATGAGGACGAATGTAGGATGTATCGGGTGAGGGTTTCGACGAGTAGTACATAAAGAAGAATAGAGAAGTTATATCATGTCTAGTTGAATACTTAATTATTAAGACTGACACGGAGACTTAGAGACCCGGGGACGCGAAGAAATTTTAATTGTAAGTGATTAGCCGAACATAATATTAGAAGTCAGGAAAATTAACTATCTAAGGCTAAGTTGAGTTTGAGGACGTTGACTCCAGGTTCACCAAAAATACCCAAGAATCTATTATCTATACTTTGTTGTACCAAAATTTTAATTTGGTTTGGGTCAAGATTCCGAGATTTAGCAACACGTTGAATTTGGGCTTCGGCAGCAGCCATACTAATATGAGGATCTAAACCTGAAGCGGAAGTATAAACTAAATCGGCAGTTGCTGTGACTCCAAATTGTTTTAAACGTGCGGTTTCCTTTTGGATACGTTTTTGCAAATCTGGGTTACTAGGTGCGAGGTTACTAGCTCCAGAGGTTCCTGTCTTCTCAATGTCTGTGTTTGTACTGTAGTCAACAACACTTGGACGACTCCAAAAGTATTTTTCTTGGGTAAAAGGTTGACCAATTAAAGCCGAACCCAGCACCGTATTATTCTTTGTCATTAAGCTACCATTCGCTTGATAGGGAAGTAAGATTTGCCCAGAGAAAATCATGAAAAACGGATAAATAAATGCTGTTAACAACCATAAAACCAAAGTAGAACGAATCGCTTTACTAATTTGACGTGTTTGACTCATTTTTTTAACTCCATTTGTTTGTGTAAAATAACTTTCACAGTTAAGTAGCCAGGTTTAGTTAAAAGTAGGATGTGTTAGGTGTAGCCGTAACGCATCAAAGTCTTCTTCTGCATGGGTTACGCTGCGCTAACCCATCCTACAAAGGTTTTATATTTAATTGCACCTTCCTACTTAACGTCAAGTGTCGCAGAGAATCTATTTATGAGGGAGCAAGATGCTCCCTAATCTCCAGGAAGCGGGCTAGAAGACTGCACTACAAAAAAACAATTTACACATTTGGGATGCTCCCATTTACAAAACTCTACGTTTAAAAATATTCATTCCCAAAAATTAAAATCTCTCCGGTTGAAAAATCACAACAAATAAATAAATAGACAAAGATGCGATCGCAAGTCCCAAAAGACCTATGGTATATGCTTGCCAGCGTGGTGTATCCCCTGGTGTTGACGCTTGTACAACGGGAGCTAGAAATAAATTAAAGCAAAGTACGATCAATAAACCGAGAGGAATTCTGTTATCTTTTCTCCCTAAGAATACAAATAATTCTGAAAAATCTACCAAAAAATACTTCATATCGTTCCTTCCTAAATTAAATTATGCTAACCCAATCGCAGTAATCAAAACATCAATAAATTTGATAGCAATAAAAGGAGCAATTACCCCACCCAAACCATAAATAAAAATGTTTCGTTGTAATAATTGGTCGGCGCTCAGAGGTCTAAATTTCACACCAGTTAATGCTAAAGGGATTAAAGCTGGAATAATCAAAGCATTATAAATTAACGCTGATAAAACCGCAGATTGGGTACTTGCCAAACCCATCACATTCAAAGCGCTCACACCAATTCCTGGGAAAATAGCCGGAATAATTGCAAAATATTTAGCGACATCATTGGCGATCGAAAAAGTCGTTAAAGCTCCACGGGTAATCAATAGCTGTTTGCCAATCGTCACAATATCAATTAACTTTGTTGGGTCTGAATCTAAGTCCACCATATTCGCGGCTTCTTTTGCTGCTTGCGTACCGGAATTCATGGCAACACCGACGTTGGCTTGAGCAAGTGCGGGTGCGTCGTTGGTACCATCTCCAGTCATTGCCACTAATTTACCCTGCGCTTGTTCGCTGCGAATGACCTCAATTTTATCTTCGGGGGTAGCTTCAGCAATAAAATCATCAACTCCTGCTTCCTCGGCAATTACCGATGCTGTAACCCGATTATCTCCAGTTAACATGATGGTTTTAATCCCCATCCGTCGCATTTGGTCGAACCGTTCGTGAATTCCTGGTTTGATGATGTCCTTGAGGTAAATGACACCGTAGAGGTCATTATCTTTACACAACGCTAAGGGAGTTCCACCCAAACGGGAAACCTTTTCAAAAGCAGTATCGAGTTCGGAAGTTAATTTCCCATTTCGCGATGTTCCTTCGGAACCACTTCGTGAACGCACAAATCCTTTAATTGCATCTACCGCACCCTTACGTACTTCTATCCCGTCGGGCAAATCAGTACCACTCATCCGCGTTTTGGCAGAAAATTCTAGACCTTCAGCTTTACTAGTCTCAAAATTAATCGTCGCCCCCAATTTTTCAGCTAGCTTGACAATAGAACGTCCTTCTGGTGTCTCATCGAATACACTCGATGCCAAAGCTACCTCCGCCACGCTATTGAGTGAATGCCCATTTACAGGGATAAATTCCTCAGCCATCCGGTTTCCCAAGGTGATTGTCCCAGTTTTATCCAATACTAGTGTATTGATATCACCACAGGCTTCCACCGCTCGTCCAGAGGTGGCAATGACATTAAACTGAGCAACTCTATCCATCCCGGCAATCCCGATCGCACTTAATAAACCGCCGATAGTTGTGGGAATTAATGCCACTAACAGGGCAATTAATACAGCAATACTCACTGGTGATTTTATATAAACGGATACTGTGGGGAGGGTCGCAATTACTACCAAAAATACTTGTGTCAGCACAGCGAGTAAGACAGTCAAAGCAATTTCATTGGGGGTTTTACTGCGGTTCGCACCTTCCACTAAGGAAATCATCCGGTCAATAAAACCCTGTCCGGGGTCTGCGGTGATACGAATAATCAACTCGTCGGAGGTGATGCGGGTTCCGCCAGTCACAGAACTGGCAATATCTGTTCCTGGTTGTTTGAGTACGGGGGCAGATTCGCCAGTGATGGCAGATTCATCCACCGAAGCGATGCCAGCAATAACTTCCCCATCAGCAGGAATAATATCACCAGCAATCACTTTTACGCGATCGCCCCGACGCAAGGCTGTGGAACTAACTTCCTGGGTTGTGTCATCAGGGAGGAGTTTCCGGGCGGTGGCATCGGATTTTGTTGCCCGTAATGAGTCTGCTTGAGCTTTCCCCCGTCCTTCGGCGACAGCTTCAGCAAAATTAGCAAAAACTACGGTAAAGAACAAAATCACGGTAATTAAACCGTTAAATAATCGCGGATTTTCTCCGGGGGAGATGCCAAATAGGTTTGGTTCGACTGTTACTAGTGCGGTGATAATTGTACTTACCCAAACCAAGAACATCACCGGGTTCTTGAGCATGTGACGGGGATATAATTTGACGAATGCTTGTTGAAATGCCTTTGAGTAGAGTCCAGAGGTTTTGACTTTCGGGGTATGTTTGCGTTCTTGACGAGTTTTTGTTGTGGGTTGCATAGTTGATTTGGGAATGGGTTAATTGGCAATTTGTGATTAAGAAATCTGCATTCTCAACTTCATCCCCCCTTGGCAATTAAAAATGCCTCGGCAATGGGTCCCAAAACCAAAACGGGGAAAAATGTTAATGCACCAAGAATCAATATCACCCCACCTGTAACCCCAGTAAAAAGTCCGGTATCGGTTCGCAGGGTTCCTGATGTCATGGGAACTGCTTGTTTGCGGGACATCCCATCAGCTAGTAATAGCAAGGCAAGGATAGGTATGTATCGTCCAAGTAAGATACTGATACTTGTGCTGAGGTTCCACCACAGGGTGTTATCTCCTAGTCCTTCAAAACCAGAACCGTTATTAGCAGCAGCAGAGGTATATTCGTAAACCACCTGGGAGACACCATGAAAACCTGGGTTACTGATACCTCCTAATGTGTCAGGGAAAGCAAAGACAATTGCCCAAGGAATTAAAACAGCGAAGGGATGAACTAATAGGACAACACTACTCAGGATAATTTCTTGTTTTTCGATTTTTCTGCCTAAAAATTCTGGGGTTCTTCCTACCATTAACCCAGTCAGAAATACTGCCAAAATTAGGTAAATAAATAAGTATGCTGTACCTGTTCCCTGTCCTCCCCAAATTATTTGCAGAAACATATTGGATAGGGTTGAAAAACCGCCAGGAGGCATTAAAGAGTCGTGCATTCCGTTAACAGCACCGCACATGGTGGCGGTTGTGGTGACTGCCCATAATGCAGTTTGTGCCCAACCAAAACGAACTTCTTTTCCTTCTAAGTTAGGTTGTTGTTCTCCTAATAAATTGTTAATTAGAGGATTCCCATTAAATTCACCGATAGCTGTAATTACTATCAGGAAAACAAAAATCACAAAAACCAGCCAAAATACTAACCATGCTTGCTTCAGGTTGTTAGCAAACATGCCATAGGTGTAGATAAATGCTGAAGGAATAGCTATCATTGCCCAAGTTGTTAGCAGATTCGAGAAACCATTGGGGTTTTCATAGGGATGGGCTGAGTTGATGCCAAAAAATCCACCACCGTTTTCACCTAATTGTTTTATGATTTCAAAATGGGCAACTGGTCCACGGGCAATTGTTTGAGTGACACCTTCCAAAGTTGTGGCTTGAACTGGTGCTGCCAGGGTTTCGGGTACACCTGCAAATATTAAGAAAAATGCACCAATTAGGGAAATCGGTAAAAGGATATGGGTAATTGATTTAGTCAAATCAATATAAAAATTACCTAAACTTCTGCCAGTTAAACCTCGAATAAAAGCAATACCTACTGCCAAACCCGTTGCAGATGAGGTAAACATGAGAAAGCCGAGCGCAAACATTTGGCTGGCATAGCTAAAGGTTGTTTCCCCAGAATAATGTTGTTGGTTTGTATTAGTGACAAAGGAAATTGTGGTGTGTAATGCTAAATCCCAAGAAGGGGCACTAAGTCCGGTGGGGTTGAGTGGTAATATTCCTTGAGTCATGAGAATGAGGAATACCAAAATTCCCATTGCAATATTACTGTAAATTACTGCGATCGCATATTGTTTTCCCGTCATCTCATGTTGGGGATTGACTCCAATTAGAGGATAAATTATCTTTTCTACGGGGGAAATTACTGGGTCAATAAATGTTTTCTGCCCCATATATACATTCGCCATGTATTTCCCTAAAAAGGGAGTAGAAGCAATGACAAGAAGTAATGTCAAAGCTATTTGCATCCATCCTTGTAGCATTAATTATCAAAGTTCCTAATAAGATAAGTTATACCAATTCTCCAAAAGAAAGTAACAGATAGGGACGCGGTGACGCGGAGATAGAGAGACACGGAGATTTATTTTATGTGTTGCCAGATTTTGGAGAAATGATATTACAACTGTGTGTAAGTTGATATTGGAGAAAATACTCATCGAATGAATAATAAATCGGATGAGTTTGTTTGAGAATGTAATTTATCTCTGGAATTTGTGAATAATATAACGCCACAGCGAGTAAATCATCTCCGCAGTGAATTTCTAGTTCTTAACTCGCTAAAATAACTCGACTATTTCTCACAATCGCCAGGATAAAACAGTTTTCAGGTAGCTGTAACTTATTCACAGATACACCGCAAAACATACTATTTACCTGAATTTTAACTGTAGTGAATCTCACTGACATAAAAATATTTTTTACATTTTTTGGTAAATGTGTTGGTATTGGATTTGATTTATTTCTAGGGATTTATATCTCAACTTCAATTATTGATTAATTTTCTGAAAACAACAAGTAATTAGATGATATAAAAATGTGTTTACTTTTTCGTTTAGTGTTTAGGGAATGTTTAGAAGCAGAGATATATCTTGATGAACACTAATCAATATCCTCCCAGCCCTTGCAGAAAATGGGTATACAAATCTCAATTGAAAGAATATTTATGAATATAGTTATGATAGGATTAAGTCTAAAATAGTTAAAATAAATATATATGGATATAGAGGTTTTTATATAAGTGAAATAAGTTTTTCTTGCTCCCATTGCCTTGCAGGGGTTTGGGGTTAGGTTGGTGTATTGGATGCAACCGAGAAGCGCTATATATGGACGAAAAATCAACAAAAATAAATATCTACTTCATCAACAATGATTATTTAACATAGGAGATTAGCGTGAATGATGTTTGGGAAAGCCAAATCCCTATTAAATAGCTCACGTTTGAGCAAAACATTACTAATTGTGGGAATATTTCTACTTTTGGGAGTTCTTGAATATTCCACCCCAAATGATTACGTTTTTGGCTATCTCTATAGCGGAGCCATATTACTGGTAAGTTCTTGGTTTGGGGAAGTTGCCACTTTACAAGCAACATTGTTTGCAGTCAGCTTAACGATGTTAAATATCTGGATACCAGGAGGAGAAGCTGTTATAGTTTCCACAATCGCTAGTCGCGCGATCGCTTCAATAGCTTTGATTGTAACAGGTTTTTTAAGCCAAAAATTACAACGATCGCAGGAAGCTATTAATACCACTACGGCTAAATTAGAAGCGCAGGAAAAATTAGCCCGACTACGGGAAGACTTTGCTTCTACCCTCACCCACGATTTGAAAACACCCCTTCTCGGAGCAATTGAAACCATCAAAGCTTTTCAACAGGAAGAATTTGGTGCAGTTAGCATGACTCAGCAACAAGTTTTAGCAACGATGATACGCAGTCATGAGACTTCGTTAAAATTTGTGGAAACATTATTGGATGTTTATCGAAATGATGCTGAAGGTATCAAGTTAAATTTATCACCTGTGGACTTAGTAGATTTAGCGGGAACTGTCGTCGCGAGTTTGATTCCTTTAGCAGCTAAACGCCGCATTCATATATCTTTGAATTATGGAGAGTCAGATTTTCGGCGTTCGCTATGGGTATTAGGCGATACATTCCAACTCCAAAGAGTATTTACAAACCTTCTCATCAATGCCATCAACCATTCTTGCAGAGGCGATCGCATTGAAGTGGTGTTTGACTCCCAAGCATCATACCAGGTAGTGAAAATTCTGGATACGGGTGCAGGTATTTTACCAGAACATTTTCCCTATTTATTTGAAAGATTTTATCAGGGATACAGCGACAGACAAGCCAAAGGTTCAGGGTTAGGACTTTATTTATCACGGCAAATTATCACCGCTCATGGGGGTATAATTTGGGCAGAGAACAGAATTGATGTGGAAACAGGAGCGATGTTTGCCTTCAAGCTGCCAGTGCATCTGTTCCCACCTTAATTCCCTAAGAAACGTGGATTGATAAGATGTCATCTACTCGACTAAAAATCCTCTTGGTTGAGGATGATGAATTGTTTTTATTGGGGTTACGCGTCAGATTACAACAGGAACCAGGATTAGAAATTGTAGCTGAAGCGGAAGATGGGGAAACTGCCATAGAATTAACTTCCCAGTATCCTCTTGATATTGTTCTCTTGGATGTCGGATTACCAGGAATTGGAGGTATCGAAGCTTGTCGTCAAATAAAACAGCAACATCCTCAATTACCTGTACTAGTCTTAACCTCCCACTCTCAACAAGCATTGATTTCCCGTTTGATTGAAGCTGGCGCTCAAGGATATTGTTTAAAGGGTATACCTGCCGAAAAATTGGTGTTAGCATTGCGTTCTGTTGCTGCTGGTGCATCTTGGTGGGATGAAACGGCAACCAAAGAAATTCGCTCGAAATTCACATTTAACTCCAATGTTTCCGAAATAGAATACATTGCCAATACCTCAATTGCAGCAAATCCACTCACACAAAGAGAACAGGAAATCCTTGTATTATTGGCACAAGGCAAAACTAATCAACAAATTGCCAATGCACTATATATTACCTCTGGGACAGTCAGAGTCCACGTCCATACAATTTTACATAAATTAGAGGCACGCGATCGCATTCAAGCAGTTGCCGTTGCCATAGAAAAAGGTTTAATTGCTGGTGAGATATCGAAATATTAACTAATCATCCTCAATTTCCGCATCCGCAAGTTCAATACCCAAGGCAATTTGATAAATATGGCGACGATTCATCGAAGTCAACTGTGCTAACTGACGACTTGCTTGCGATCGCGACACTTTTTGACTCATAATTTTCTTGAGTTCGACAACTATTTCGGCATCCGAAAGCTGAGGTTTATCCGCTTCTACTCCGGCGACGACTAATGTATATTCACCCTGTGGTTCTTTTTCTTGATAATACTTACAGGCATCTGCGATTGTACCTCGCCAAAATTGTTCATAAAATTTTGTTAATTCTCGTGCCAAAACAATTTGTCGCTGTCTTCCCAATACTTCTGCAAAGTCTTGTAAAGTTGCTCGTAAACGATGGGGCGATTCGTAGAAAATTAAGCTGCGGGTTTCTGTTTGCAAAATTTCCAATTGTTCGCGTCTTTGATGGGTTTTTGGTGGTAAAAATCCCTCAAACACAAACTTATCTGTGGGTAAACCACTTGCAGATAAGGCTGTAATTGCAGCACTGACACCAGGGATAGGTACAACCAGAATACCAGCATCAACACAAGATTTTACCAGTTCGTAACCAGGGTCAGAAATGCCAGGCATCCCTGCATCGGAAACAAGTGCGATCGTTTTTCCTTCACTGAGTTTTTGGAGTAATTCAGGAATACGACTACTACTATTATGTTCGTGGTAACTGATTTGCGGAGTTTTGACTTGAAAATGTTGTAATAATTTACCAGTATGGCGAGTATCTTCCGCAGCAATTAGATCGACGTTTTGTAGTGTTTTTACAGCCCGAAAAGTCATATCTTCTAAATTGCCAATTGGTGTACCGACAATGTAAAGTGTACCTGGTTTAATTTCCATATTTTAGGTAATTTGTAATTGGTAACTGATAATTTTTTATGAACGGATTATTTATAGGTTTAACAACTTTAGATTTAATTTATCTTGCTAATTCACCGCCTCAAAATAACCAAAAAATAGTAGCTTTAGATTATACTGTTGCGGCGGGAGGTCCAGCAACAAATGCTGCCGTGACATTTAATTATTTGGGTAATTCAGCAACAATATTGGGTGTAGTTGGTTCTCATCCGATGACGCAACTCATTCGCAGCGATTTAGAAAATTGTACAGTAAATCAGAATTACCAAATTAAGATTATTGACTTAGAACCAACAAATCTAAATCCACCTCCAGTTTCCTCAATTATTGTCACCGAAGCAACAGGTGAAAGAGCAGTAATTTCTATCAATGCAGTCAAAATTCCTGCTAGTATCCAGGCTATCCCCGCAGATATTCTCCAACATATTGATGTTTTTGATCTGATTCTCATCGATGGACATCAACTGGAAATTAGCTATCATATTGCTGAAG
Organism: Calothrix sp. UHCC 0171; assembly: GCF_034931845.1. NCBI lineage: Bacteria > Bacillati > Cyanobacteriota > Cyanophyceae > Nostocales > Calotrichaceae > Calothrix > Calothrix sp. UHCC 0171. Next base: position 25,088 of record NZ_JAYGHN010000034.1, on the reverse strand, counting down.
TTGCCAAATCCAAACATATTCCAATTGTCATTGATGGTGGCAGTTGGAAACCGGGATTTGAGAAAATTTTACCGTTTGTTGATTATGCTATTTGTTCAGCTAACTTTTATCCTCCCAATTGCAACAATAGCGAAGACGTTTTTACCTATCTTTCTCAATTCAGCATACCTCACATCGCCATTACCCACGGTGGCGACTCCATTGAATATCTCATCTCAGATTTCTCGTTGAATACAGAAAGATTGGCAGTTAAGTCATTGATTGATGTACCCAGTATTCAAGCAGTTGATACACTGGGTGCGGGAGATATTTTTCACGGTGCTTTCTGCCATTACATATTACGCGAAACATTTACCGAAGCGCTGACTTTATCTGCTCAAATCGCAGCCTATTCTTGTCAGTTTTTCGGTACTCGTCGCTGGATGCTGTAGTGAAGGCAAAATTAAGGATAGGAAGAGCAATATCTATCGAAATACAGCGCTTTTTTGTGAGAATTTAGTTTACATTGAAGCGATAAAATGCTATTATTAATTTAGGAAATTTTTATAATGGTAATATTACTGTCTTTAAAAATATTGCTTAATCTCAATTATAGTGAAAATAGTTCCATACAGTTAATTATCCCTGAAAATGTCCAATAAATTCTTCTTTTAAATAAAAATTTACAAAAAGTGACACAATATTAAAAAGTGAAAATAGTAAGGTTGCGATCGCAAAATCAGAAAAAAGCATGAAAACACCAAAAGAAATCTTAGAAATTGCCCGTCCGATTACTTGGAAAGCTTCAGAATTGCTGCGTTCTTTTTATCAAGGGACTGCGAATCAAAACCTAAACATTCAATATAAAGATGGTAAAATAGATGACCCAGTCACAGCCGCAGATATTGCAGTTAGTAATTATTTACTTGAAAATTTACAGGCAGAATTAGGAACAGAAGATTTTGGATATATCAGTGAGGAAACTTATCAAGGCGAGCAATTAAAAAATGAATTTGTGTGGATAATTGATCCTTTAGATGGCACAAAAGATTTTATTGATAAAACTGGAGAATATGCCATACATCTTGGCTTAGTAAAATCTGGTCGTCCAGTATTAGCATTAATTGCTGTACCTGAGTTAGAAAAGATATATTATGCAACTAAAGATGGAGGCACATTTGTCGAAACGAGGGACGGAATTATACAGAAATTACAACTTTCCACCACGAAAACAATTGAAGAATTAATAGTATTAGTGAGCCGCTCGCATCGTAGCGAACCTTTAGATTATATATTAAGTAATTTGCCCTGTAAAAATCATAAAAATCTTGGTAGTATTGGCTGTAAAATCGCCTCAATAGTGGAAGCAAAAGCCGATGTATACATTTCCCTATCAGGTAAATCTGCCCCCAAAGATTGGGATATTGCCGCACCAGAACTAATCTTAACTGAAGCCGGAGGATTATATACCAATTACAATCGCTCCTTATTGCAATATAACACTGGAGATGCAAATCAATGGGGTGGCTTGCTAGCTAGTAATGGCAAATACCACGATATTTTATGCCAAGCAGCCGCAAACTATCTTGCAGAGTTTCAAAGTAAATCTTAGAAGATATTTTCAGAAAAGATTATGAATCTTAACAATTTCACTGAAAATGGCTGATTAGTTCTGATGCTAACGAATCTTGACTAATAATAGCACCTTGGCGATCGCATAAAATCGTACCTACTTTCAGATTGTAGTTAGCATATTTCTGCACGTAAACTTGGGATTTTTGACTAATTTTGGTTGCCAAATGCGTAAATACTAATTCCGAGAATCCCAACTCTAACAATTTTTTTTGGGCAGCATCAGCCGTTTTGGATGCTAAAACAGTTTTGACAGTCTCTAAATCTCCCCCAGATGCAACTACAGCCGCGCTCATAGTTTCCAATTTTCCATCGGCTAAATGACTAGAAGTATTAAAAATTCCACCCGCCAATTTAATTAACTTACCGTGATAACCCAACAATAATACAGAACTCGCTTGATACAATCCCGCCTCTACCAACATTGCACCAATCCAATTTCCAGTTTGAACAATGGCAGTTTCCGGTATATTTAAACGTTGAGCAACTTGCATCCCATTACTACCTATACAAAAAACTAAATTTGAGCAAGTTTTCACTTTTTGTTGAAGTTGTAAGCGAAATTCTTCCAAATAGTCAGCAGCAGATAAGGGTTGAGAAATTCCACTAGTACCTAACAAAGACAATCCCTCTAACACCCCAAATGCTTCATTAGAAGTTCGTTGTGCTAATTGACGACCTTCAGGGAGGATAATTGAAACTGTCACTGTCTTATCTGTGGGAATCAGTGGTAATAAATTCGCATCAAACAAACGACGAGCATAGTTATAAATCGCCGCTTCTCCAGAACTAGTTTTCCCCAAACCCTCACCAGCTTCTAAAATTAAAGCTTGCGACTGTCGAGGCGATAACCGCACCCAAGCCCAAATGGGGGTATTTCGTGTCAAATCGAGATTATCTCCAGGCTCACTGATAGTAATCGCTAAAGCACTGTGAGTATCTAATATTGCTACTTGAGGAATAGAAATTTCGGCGATGTCGGGAAGCAAGTCGATTTCCACAGTTGCTAAAGAATCCATCTTTTCACACAGATAAATCAAAGCTGCTTTAGCTGCTGCAACTGCGAAAACTGGGAGAGTATAACCTGTGCGTGCCATAAAGTTTTCTGGGGGGTAATGCTCAATGGAAGTAGTTGCTTGTTCACAACTGTTACTTTTACATGATTTTTGGGAATTATAGAACCGCAGTCAGATATGAATTTATAACTAAAGCCAAATGCTGGGATTCTCTCGTCAAATTGTGGGAACATCACTAATTTCTTGCCTGTGCTTTACGGGAGTTGCCTGCTTGCAATTTCCGCGAATGCAACAACTAATTATGAGTAAACAAAAATTGTCGCTACAAAGTTTAGAAAGAGAAGAAAATTTAGAAAAAAGTCGCTTGAATTTTTTCAAAAAAATTCCGGCATTTGGATTTAATAATGTTCTGGCAAATTGGGTATATTTAAATTTTTTACAATACTTTGGTGATGACGAAGTTCGTGCCAAAACAGGTTATCAATTGAGTCCAGAATATTTTGAAATTATCTTAAAACATGACCCACGCTTTAGATTAGCATACCTTGGTCTTTCCACAAGCACATCAATATATGCCGGCAAACCCGAACGAACTGTCAGTATCACAGAACGCGGTTTAAAATCATTAAATCCTTGGGTTCCCAAAGATTCTTATTATATATGGCGGTACAAGGGAATTGATGAATTATTATTTTTAAATAATTCCCAAGCTGCCAGAAAATCACTGCAAAATGCAGCAGATTGGGCAAAAAAACACTCGGATACAGAAAGCCAAATATCAGCAATGATTTCTCAAAATACAGCCAACTTTTTGAGTCAAAATCCCAATAGTAAATATGCTCAAATTTCCGCATGGACAATGGTTTTACAAAATGGAGTAGATCAAGAAACTCAAAAACGCGCTATTATGGCGATAGAAGCATTAGGTGGTCGAATAGTTCAGACTCCTCAGGGAAATCAAATTAAGTTTCCAAAACAGGATTAATGATAAGGCGGAGACGCGGAGATGGGGAGATGGGGAGATGGGGAGATGGGGAGATGGGGAGAGAATTAATGATAATTGATTTGTTCAATCTTACATAATAAATATAATTTTGTAATTTATAATTTTAAATAAAATTAAATAATTTTAAGTTGCTTCCGAGAATTTTACATTGCTAGCTGATAGTTACAAGCAACCATCAACTAGCAAAAAATAACCTAAACTTCCGCTACCATCTCTTCTTCTTCTTTCTCAATAAACATTTGCACGCGGGCACGATAATCTCTTAATGTATCATCTACCCACTCGCGATCGTTACTGTTGATATAAAGATGCACAAGTGGTTCGCTGGCATCCGGTAACATCAATATCCAACTATCATCGTAGGGTTGGCAAATTTTTACCCCATCGATTAATTCCAGGTTTTGTGCTGGGTGTGTCTCCACTAAATAGCGCATTAGCGAACCTTTCACAGTCCAAGGGCAACGCATAGTGTAAGCTTTATGGATAACACGGGGTAACTCGGAACGCACCGATGCCAGGGAACGTTCTTGTATTGTCAGCATTTCGATTAATTTCGCAATGCAGAACATGGCATCAAAACCGGGGTGCAATTCGGGGAAAATAAAGCCCGTGTCACCGCTACCACCCAAGACAACATTCGGATTTTTGTGGCAAGCTTCCATTAATGCCGTCGGATTTGCCTTCGTGCGAATTACCCTACCGTCGTGACGACGGGCTATTTGTTCGACTGCACTGGATGCGTGAACAGGAACAACCACCGTACCCCGTGGATTGGATGTCAACATCATATCCACCATCAACGCTGTCAGCATTTCGCCACGAATTGGAATCCCCGACTCGTCAACTAAAATTAGTTGTTCGCCATTTGCCGATACCTGCACACCAAAATTTGCCTTTAATGCCTCAACAACATGCCCCAACTGCGTGAGCAAAGCTTCTCGGTTCATTGCAGACATGGTACTTTTATTCAAACTGGCGTTGAGTACCACGGCATCTGCACCAAAATTATCTAACATTTGCGGCAATACTGCCCCCGACACCGCATACACGTAATCAATTACCACCTTGGCACGACTGTTACGAATGCTATCGATATGTAAACAATTTTCAAAAGCTGTGCAATAGTTATCAGCAACTTGGCTAGGATATGCCACATCTCCGATTTCCTGAATTTGCGATCGCCGCATATCCTCTTTAAAATAAGCCCCTTCGATTTTTTTCTCTTTGGACTTAGAAAGATTTATACCCTGAGCATCCATAAATTCAATGAGGATGTAATCGGGTCGATCTGGATGCACACGCACGTGAATCCCGCCAACAACGCCCATTGTCGGAATTACGGTACGGGTAATAGGGATAGCTGTGGCATCGAGATTTTGAATATCTATACCAACAGACATTAAACCCGCAATCAGCGATCGCGTTACCATACGGGAAATATTCCGTTGATCACGAGAAACTGCAACTTTAGAACCTGGTTTCAAAGTGGAACCATAAGCTGCGCCGAGTTTCACGGAAAATTCTGGAGTGACATCAATATTTGCTAATCCTTGTACCCCACGTTGTCCAAAGAGGTTGCGCTGTGCTGTATTTCCCCAAATTAAATTAATATTTAAAATTGCCCCAGATTCAATTTTTTTACTGGGCCATACCCGTATAAATGGGCTAATTTGTGCTTCTTCGCCAACACTGGAAAGAGAACCGACTACCGCCCCTTCCAATACATGGGCACGACGATCTACCCTTGTTCCCCGTGCAATTACGCAGGCACTCAGTTGAGCTTCATCACCTATAATTGCACCATTCCAAACAATCGGGCGCTTGAGGTTAGCATCAGCACCAATGGTCACATTATCCCCAACGACTGTACCACCCTCGATTTGTACTCTAGCACCAATGCGACAGTTGTCACCAATTACCGCCGGAGCTTCGATTTGGGCACTGGGTTCAATGTAGGTATTTTGACCAACCCATAAACCGGGAGATACTTCTTTGTAAGCAACATCAAGTTGTACCTTGCGTTCTAATGCATCGTACTGAGATTCGCGGTAAGCATCCAAGTGTCCAACATCACACCAATAACCCTGAGCAATGTAACCATACATTGGTTCATCTTTGGCTAAAAGCAGAGGAAATAAATCTTTAGAAAAATCGCATTCGGTGTTGGCTGGTAGGTATTCTAAAACCTCTGGTTCGAGAATATATGTACCTGTATTGACGGTATCGGAAAAAATTTCGCTGGTGGAAGGTTTTTCTAAAAAACGGTTTATTTTACCATTTTTATCTGTAATGACGACTCCAAATTCGATGGGATTGGGGACGCGAGTTAAAATCAAAGTTGCTTTTGACTTGTGTTGTTTGTGAAATTCAATTGCTGCGGTTAAATCAAAATCTGTTATACTGTCGCCACTGATAACTAAAAAAGTTTCATCTAAAAGTTCGGCTATATTCTTCACACAGCCCGCCGTGCCTAAAGGCTGGTCTTCCTCAACAGCATAGGTCATTTGTATGCCAAAATCGCTACCATCTTGGAAATAATCGCGCATGGCATCTGGTAAATAATGCAGCGTTGCAATCACCTCGTAAATATGATGCCGTTTGAGAAGATTGATGATATGTTCGGCAATTGGTCGATTCAAAATCGGTACCATTGGCTTGGGCAAGTCGCAAGTTAGAGGACGAAGCCTAGTCCCGGAACCACCTGCCATTAATACTGCACGCATAAATCCTCCTTTACTAATTTCACCAGATGCAACCCCAAGAGCGATCGCTCTTAATGACTATTTTCCTTCTTTAGTTTCCTATAGAGGTTTGGGTTTGAGGAACTTCCCTAAGAAGCATCTGCATGAATGTGAGAGTCGAGCTAATCGAACACTAACTTGTTTGTAAAGCCAAAATCAAGCAAGGGCAAAAATTTGGTTTGCGGTTGTCAAATCAAAATTAGATATCTCCGAAATTAGGGTTGCTGGGTTCTAGTCTATAGAACTCTTGCCAGGTTTTTTGTGATTTCCAGCTGGATTTGCTTTTTATACGTATAATTACTGAGATAAGAAAGGAAATATTCTCAAACTCAACAATTTTCAGCAAACCTCTACTTTAGATAGGTACGTTTATACGATTGATGTGGCAACCTAGAAATGGCTGACTTAACAGTATCTTGAGCAAATAGGGGGGTATCCATTGCGCTATAAATTTGTGGCAATAACTCTATCTTCAATAGCGATCGCTGTAGGAGTGATGCCAAAAGCCACCGCGCAGTTGCCAATTCTTCCGATCCCGAACCTGCAAACACCCACCTTAAACAGTAATAATTCAGACAATAAAATCGTCACAGATTGGGTTTACTTGGATGGTCGGCGTTTATTTCAGGTGACTTCAACTCCGGCAAACCTGGGAGTGAGAATAGAGACAATTCAAGAAAATTTAGCTCAAATTAAGGAAAGTTATCTCCAGAACCAGGATGGATTACTGGATATTAAGGTTCAGGATATCAAAACAGCCAAAGAAATTACTGTTAACGGTAAATACCTTGTCACTCTCTCTGAACAAGATATGAGAGCGCAGAGCCTCAACTTTAGCAACTTCGACCAAGAAATCAAGGATTTATTACAACAACGTTTACAAAAGACAAAACAAGAACGCCAGACACAATTTTTACTCCAACAGGGATTAGTAGCCACTGGCACTGGAGTGGCAATGATTTTCATGAGTTGGGGAGTTGCTTGCTTGTGGCATCGCTCCAAACAGAATCAATCCCAAAAAATCCTGTCAACTTCACAGACAGTACAACCAATTTCTAATTTACTTAATCTTAAACAACACCAAAATTTAAAAGAGGTCAAACGGCGACTTGTTCAGCTAACCCAAGGGGGTATTTGGGGAGGGGGAACTTACTTCATCTTGGGTTTATTTCCCCAGACACGATGGTTGCAAGTGGCAATTCCTGCGGTTGTGCAAATTCCTTTAAGATTAGGATTTATCGGACTTTTACTTTATGTAGGAGTGCGTTTTAGCTATGTTTTGATTGACCGTTTTGCATCTGCTTTAGTCAAAAGTCGTGTTTTACTCACTCCCGAAACATCTAAACGACTCCAGTTAAGGGTCTCTACTATTTCGGGAATTACCAAAAGTGTTGTCACAGCCGTATGGATAGGAGTAGGTATTTTGGCGGCTCTAGCAACTTTGGGTATAGATTTAATTCCTTTGCTGGCTGGAGCGAGTTTAGTTGGTGTTGCTGTTTCTCTGGCATCCCAAAGTTTGATTAAAGACGCAATTAACGGCTTTCTGATTATTATGGAAGACCAATATGCTTTGGGTGATGTGATTGCTGTTGGGGATGTGGGGGGATTAGTAGAAAATTTGAATTTGCGGATGACTCAGTTACGGGATGCGGAAGGGCGCTTAATTACTATTCCTAACAGTGAAATTAAAGTTGTTGCTAATCTTTCCAGCCGTTGGTCTCGCGCCGATTTAACCGTCCCAGTAACCTATCAAGCTGATGTTGACAAGGCTTTGGATTTGATTAAAGGCGTTGCCTCTAAAATGCAAATAGATGAGGATTGGAAACAGCACATTGTCGATACTCCTGAAGTTTTGGGCATCGATAATTTTGGCGATCGCGGTTTAATTATTCGTGTATGGATTAAAACACAGCCCCTTAAACAATGGGATGTATCACGGGAGTTTCGCCGTCGTCTGAAAATAGCTTTTGATCAAGCCGGAATTTCCATCCCCATACCCCAGCAAGCAATTTGGATGAATCAAACTCCAGTCATTAACTACGGAGTTGATGGGAATGGTTCTGTGGATAGTAAAACTAATATCTAGTTGTCGAGAGCTAGAAAATGTGAGTTATATTTGTAGCTAGCGCGTTGGTTTTGGCTATTGAGTCTAATTGCGATCGTTCTGGCTCAACATTTATAAACAAAAATTTATAAACAAGTAATGACTTCTCAGTTGTTTAATCAAATGCCAATATAGGTGTAGATAATATTTAATTTGAATTCTACCAGTTGCTTTGGGAGTTAATGAAATGTCTCAATTAATTATTTTGGCTTTAATTGTGATTTATGCCGGTGGAGTTTGGAAGTTTTGGAATGGGTTTGAACGAACGAACTTTCAACGCACTTTACCGAATCGCTTACTCTTATCTTTATTTTGGCCTGCATTGGTTATTGCCAATAAATCCTATCGTCGTAATTTTAGAAAGGCGCTCAAAGGTTAAAAATAAGAATTAGTGGTTTATGGGAGTTTTGCCCAAGGTTTAAAGGGATGACATCCCGAAATCATGGGCTTGCTCTATTTGTTGAGGAAATTGTAATTCTTGATACTCACAGTTAGCGATCACGTTAAATTATGAATCACTAATTGTACTGCAATTCTTTTAGTATATCAGGCGATTACGTTGGAGTTGATTACTTCTAATTATACCATGATTCGGGCATTTTTTTATTTAAACAATTTAAAAAAAATCAAATAAATTACAATATTTATCATCAAAATAAAAATCTTTAACTTATGAGATAATTCGGAGATAAGCGATAGAAAATTTGTGATTAATAATTGAACATCATGAGGTAATATTTATTTCATGTTGAGTAAATTTTTCTGAAGATGCAATCTTTAATCCAAACACTGCAATTAATCGCTAATCCCACAAAATTTCTCGATAATTGCGCTCTCCAATATGGCGATACATTTACTATGCAAGTGCTAGGCATAAACTCGCCACCAGTAGTCTTTTTTAGTCATGGGGAAGCAATCGCCGAATGTTTTGCAATTCCTGCCCAAAAATTAGATTTTCGGAAAGCAACACATGTATTTCAACCCATATTTGGTGATAATTCTATTGTCCTACAAGAAAGGCAAAAACACAACCGCGATCGCAGTTTATTAATGCCTCCTTTTCACGGGGATAGAATGAAGTCATATGGTGAGATTATTTGTCAAATTACTCAAGAATTAACGAAACATTGGCAAGTTGGCAACGTTATTTCTATGCAAACAATCATGCCGGATATTACATTACAAATTATCCTGCAAGTTGTATTTGGAATTACTCCTGGGGAAAGATATCAAAATCTGAAGAAATTACTTAGCAAGTTACTTGATGATATTACAAAGCCTTGGTATTCCAGTTTATTTTTCTTTCCTCCATTACAGCAAAATTTAGGGAGGTGGAGTCCCTGGGGAAATTATTTACAGCGCAAGCAAGAAATTGACGAATTAGTTTATGCAGAGATTGCGGAAAGAAGATTAATTAATGATACTTCCAGAAGTGATATCCTCAGCCTTTTAATATCAGCCAAAGATGAAAATGGACAATCCATGAGTGACAGAGAATTAAAAGACCAATTGATTTCCCTTTTGCTGTTAGGATATGAAACAACGGCAGGTGTTTTATCTTGGTTATTTTATCTCATTCACTCACATCCCCATGTTAAGAAAAAGATAATTAATGAATTAAATCATTTAGGCGAAAATCCCACAGCAGCAAAAATAACCCAAATGCCATATTTGTCTGCTGTCTGTCAAGAAGCCATGCGTCTGCATCCGATTGCCTTAATTTGTACACCACGAATGGTAAAAGAAGAGTTAGAAATAGCAGGGAATATATATAAATCTGGAACTGTTTTAGTACCCTGCATTTATCTGGCACATCGTCGTCGTCAAGTGTATACTGAACCCGAAAAATTTATGCCTGAAAGATTCTTAAATCAAAAATATTCTCCAACTGAATATTTACCTTTTGGCGGTGGTTATCGAGGTTGTATCGGTTCAGCTTTTTCAATGTATGAAATGAAGTTAGTTGTCGCCAGCATATTATCACAATTTCAATTGGAACTGCTTGATAATCGTCCAGTCAAACCAGTACGTCGCGGAATTACAATTGTTCCTTCTGGAGGCGTACCGATGAAAATTATCCAAAAAAGCAAATTATATCCTAGTGTAGATTTAGCTTATTTTTCTCACACCTAAATCTAGCAATATATTAATCATATCAAGATGATATAGGAATCGTACTTGAATCTTGCTAAGTATACTGAGAAACAAAGCTTTGTACGGCAAGTTTCTAGATAATTTAGATTTTCAGAAATCAAATGTGAGTCCTATATGTAGATTTCAGTTACAAAAGCAAAAATACCCAAAAAATCTCCTTGGAGACAGTTCAGTTATATGCCTTAGTAGAAGACAGTAAGCAATTATGATTACAAGATGTGTTTATACCGAAGGTGAAGGATTTACACGAGATATAGTTGCAACATTTATACAAAAAAAGCAAGAATAAACACAATTAACTTATATAAAATTAGAAGACTTTACCTTTCGTATCAAACAAATGGCGCTTAAAAAAGGTACGATCATCCTGATAATCAAAGTGCTGCTAAATAAAGATACCTGCATAGCTAAACATGCAAATAGATGTTGAACTATTTACTGTCAATAAACGATTTCCCTTAACAATCAGTTACGGAACAACGGCACAAACTACTAACATTTGGGTAAAAATTTCTGAAGATGGGATTGAAGGCTGGGGAGAAGCATCACCATTTAGTGCTGGGGGAAATCCACTGACAACGGAGATAATTAAAAACTCCATCCAGCAAATAGCCCCTACCTTAGAAAAATTTCATCCACATCAAAAGCAAGAAATAGAACAGACTTTAATCAACGCAAATCTCCCATCCTCAGCCCGCGCGGCAATTGATATTGCCTTATATGACTGGTTGGGAAAACGAGTTGGTTTACCCCTGTGGCAAATTTGGGGATTAGATAAACATGCGATCGCACCAACTTCTGTCACAATTGGAATTGATACACCTGAGGCTGCCAAGGAACGTGCCAAAAAATGGTTGGAATATGCTGATATTAAAGTCTTCAAGGTGAAACTGGGAAGTCCAAATGGTATTGAAGCTGACAAGAAAATGTTTTTGGCGGTGTTGGAAGCCGCATCAGCCCAGGAAGTATTTGTGGATGCCAATGGTGGTTGGAGTCTCGCAGATGCGGTGAAAATGGGTAATTGGCTGGCGGAAATGGGGATTAAATATATTGAACAACCCCTAGCAAAGGGACACGAAATTGAACTGAGGGAATTAAAACAACATCAGCCCTTACCAATATTTGTTGACGAAAGCTGCTTTACCAGTATTGATATTCCCCAACTGGCAACTGCTGTGGATGGTGTTAATATCAAGCTGATGAAGTCCGGTGGTTTAACTGAAGCAATGCGGATGGTACATACAGCCCGTGCATGTGGTTTGCAGGTAATGTTTGGCTGCTATTCTGATAGTGCATTAACAAATACAGCTGCGGCACAACTTTCTCCACTGGCAGACTATCTAGATTTGGATAGTCATCTTAATCTAGTTAATGACCCCTTTTGTGGTGCTATTCTGCACGAGGGATGTTTGTTTCCAAATGACTTACCAGGCTTGGGGGTAGAATATCGTGCGGCTAGCGCTTAATCAAAGAATTATCATTCTGTTACATGGGGGTATTCAAGGTACGATTGGGAAAACTGGCTTATCGTTATTGCGTTATAGTGAAGCCCCAATTGTGGCAGTCATCGACAAAGAATGCCCCGGAAAATCTCTGACTGAGTTGACAGGAATTCAGAGGGATGTGCCGATTGTGGCATCGTTTATGGAGGCGATGAAGTTTCAACCCCAGGTATTGGTAATTGGCATTGCTCCTAAAGGTGGCGCTTTACCAGATGATTACTGGCATGAACTTAAGGATGCCCTCAAGGCGGGAATGTCGATTGTGAACGGTTTGCATACACCTTTGGCAAATATACCAGAATTGCGATCGCTCCTTGTCAAACCAGAACAGGTAATTTGGGATGTGCGTAAGGAGCCGCCAAATTTAGGTGTTGCCAAAGCATTAGCACGTAATCTGGGCTGTCGTCGTGTGTTGACGGTGGGTACGGATATGGCAGTAGGGAAAATGTCTACGAGTTTGGAATTACATCATGCATCAAAATTACGGGGATGGCGCTCTAAATTTTTGGCAACAGGACAAACTGGTTTAATGTTAGAGGGCGATGGTGTGCCCTTAGATGCTATCCGTGTAGATTATGCAGCAGGTGCAGTCGAAGCAATGATGCTGCGGTATGGCAAGAATTACGATATTTTGCATATTGAGGGACAAGGTTCGTTATTGCATCCAGCATCGACGGCAACGTTACCATTAATACGGGGTTCGCAGCCCACACAGATGATTTTGGTACATCGGGCAGGGCAAACTGAGGTAATGGAAGGTGTACCAATCCCGGCATTAACTGAAGTTGTCAAGATGTATGAGATGGTAGCTTCAGGGGCGGGAGCATTCGCGAATGTACCGATTGCTGCTGTTGCTTTGAATACTGGACATTTGGATGAGGTGACGGCAAAAGAGGAAATTCTCAAGGTGGAGGATGAGACAGGTTTACCTTGTACGGATGTAATTCGATTTGGTGCAAATAAGTTATTGGATGCGGTAATGCAAAATTAAGGGATTCTTGATTGTCTTGAACCTAACACCAAGATATTGCCATGTGAGGATGTTGAGATTAGATTCGGGTTTGGCGCACCCATATACTTAATCGTTATCGATGTGAATATTTATCATGCGCCTGTACCCAACCGACAAAATCTATAATTACGCCTCCTCAGTGCGATCGCATCCCTGTACAGTAGAAACAGTGTGGAGAAGTTTTCCCTGTTTGACTTGCTGCTTTGAGGGTGGTTTACCTGTGTTAATAGCATAATTAATCGCTAAAAGTCGCAACCAGAAGCCAGGATAACGAGATTCTAACCAAGTTTGATTTTGCTTGAGGAAACCAGGAAACCAAAAACCAAGTAAAGCACAAACGATCGCATGACGGGTAAAATTGACATAATTACCTAACCAGCGAAATAAGTCTTTTGCTCCCGCCAGTTCCCAAATCCACAGTAATAACAAAGGATTTTTCTTGGCAGCCTTTAATGCCAAACTATTAAATGTGAGCCAATCAAATCTATCCTTAATAAAATTCTCCGCCACTTCCGGGGATGAATCTGCCAACAAACCAAAGAAATTATTTAACATCGAGTTAATCCGTTGCGGGGGTAAAAATTTCCCCGTGGGAACCATCATCCCCTTGGAAAACATCCATGTGACAGCAATATTACTTTGGAAGGCACGAATTTTATTTAAATGTTGGAAACTGAGTAAATCATGTTTCAAAGCCACATCCAGTAACTTCGTCAAACGTTCCAAATTGCGAACCAAGGAACCAAACCCAGTAAAAACGAGGGGAGACTGTAACGAAGCAGCATCACCGATCGCCATAATCCTATCAAAAGCCACAGTGCGATCGCCAGCATTGGTACTAAAATGTCCGGGAATATAACCAAATGTCGGTTTCTTCCACTCCAACTTGTCCATATCACAGCGTCGATATTCCGGCAAAATCGTGAAAAAGTCCTCATACATCTCCAATAATGAACCGGGATTTTCAGCGTTTACTTGGTGATAGTGGAATAAATAAATCGTCAATTCATCGCCAGCCGCCGGAAATAACTCCCAAATTAACTGTCTTCCCCGCGAAATATCTCCGTGACTATACAACACATCCCCATAAGTCGAATCCCAAACCCCCGGTTCAAAACCCGATACTACCGCACCCACAGTTGGACAAACACTATCAAAGGCACGTTGTCCATTCAATTGCCAAGCGATTGGTGAAGCTGTCCCCATCGCATCTATTAATAACCTACCACTAACTTGTTTTTCTACACCACTTGTTAAATCTTTGACAGTGACTACAACTTGAGAATTATCTATATCCGCACGCAAAAATTCAGTCTCACCCCAAATTTCACCACCTGCCACCTTCAACTTCTCACCGCACATTTGCAGCCATTTATCTGACTCCAAAGCAATATTTAATACAGTTGGTGTATGCAATATCGGTGCTTTTAAATGTGGCGGATTATTGGCATCAAAAAACTTATTAAATCCATCCTCATATTCCCTAGCAATAATTAATTCCACTTCATTCGCAGTCAGCAAACCCAAATTAATTAAACTTTGAATTTCATCCCGCGAAATATTCCACTCCCGATTCATCCTCCCAAATGGCAACCTTTCCAACAGCAAGACTTTATAACCCAAGCGTGCCATCACCGCCGCATGGATAACACCCAAGGCACCACCAACATAAATGAGATCAAATTGGGGAGTTAGGGAAGAAAAATTTTCTTTATCTTCTTCGCCCCGAAAAATCACCTGCTTTGGTTGCTGGGGATTCCGCACCCCTTCACGCCAACGCTGTTCCCACCAATAAGCACGTTTGAGATCATATTCGCCATTAGGCATTTTCTGGAAATACTTAACAGTCAAAGGATAACGCGGTGCTAAAGCCTCAAAAATAGATTGTTGCGATAAGTCGATTTTAGGAGGTTCCGGGTATTCATGGGGAAAGCGATCGCGAATATTTTTTGTTAATTGCTTGACAAATCTCCCTTCATATGAACTATAATTCTCTCCCCAGCGAAAAACCTTGAGGTAAGTAGTTCGCTGTACCGACCAGACAAAAACCGACAGTTCATTCGGTAATTTATCCGAAATACCCGAATTTACGGTTGTAGAATCAGCCATTCTCAGGCGAAAACCGTCATAAGTCACGATTTTTTGACCAAATTCCACCTCAAATTCCTTTTGCAGCCAAGTTAAAACCTTTGCTGTATCGGGAGTCGGGATTTCTAGATAAAGTAGCTCTCTCATTTTTTTGGCAAACTCCGATAAATCTACTCATTAAGACAGATTTAATAACTCTGTAAATTGCGGTAAACTCCGCGCTATCAGCTAGATGAAAATCCAGTAAAGAAATCTTAAGAATTTAACAAATATACCTTTCATTCGTTCGCTTATAACCTCACACCATGAATTATCCCATTCCCGACAACCCCGAAGACATTTTTGAGATGCGCCAACAGCCCGTTGACGAAGAATTAGTTGCAGCTGCGATCGCAGGTGTAATTAGAATTGTTCGCGCCCAAGGACAATCCCTGGAAGAACTGACAGCCCAAGTGCTTGCAGATGATACCTTACTCGACAAACAACAACGTCGCTGGTTGAGTCAAGTAGTCTCCCAAGCCTGGGATAGCATCGCCTAATCTTAAGCAGCTACCAAGATGGTATCGGCTATGGGCAAACAATTTCCCCAGTTTTCAGTTCGGCAAATGTTCATAAATCAAGTCAAATCGAAAACATCTCTTTCTCATTTTTCCGCAAAATTGCCTTTCCCTGATTGCATTTTTCAAATTCTGGTTTGTATGTGTGGTGTGGGAATCGGGATTGGCAGGTTAATATCATGTCCACCTAAATACCAACGATGAAACTGATGCGGGCTATTAGCAGTTAGCTTTTAGCTTTTAGAATCAATAGCGTATAGATCATTAGGTCTTATTCTTACCCTTTTTCTTTCTCAGAGGTTATGTATAAAGTAAAACCTTAAGACCAAAGAAACCCAGTTTCTTGGACTTAGGTATCGAGGATCATCTGACTTTTTGATGAAAAACCGGGTTTCTCCGAGGGACGCACAGAAAAAATAATGATAACTGACTTACCAGACTCGATCTTAATAAGCTGCAACGCATCTCAAATATCCCCGACTTTTGAGAAAACCGGGGATATAAAAACACTCTAAAACCACAACTACTTTGTGTTGATTGTGACATTAGCCGACATTCCCGGAGCAATTCGCGATTCAAAACCCTGTATACTATCAGGCTCAAAGACGATTTTGACTGGAATACGACGAACAGCACTAGTGTAATTACTAGCTGAGTAAGTATTACTGGGAGAAGGAACAGCAACGCTATTTACTGGACTGGGGGATACTCTTTCGACTTTTCCCACAAATTTACGACTGGGGAAAGCAGCAATTTTAATTTCGGCTGTTTGTCCTGGTTGTAATTTTTCTAACTGATTTTCTTGGAAGTTTGCCACAACCCAAGGGTTTGGTTGGACGATTTCCAGTAGAGTTTGTCCAGGTTGCACTTGTTGTCCCGCACGGACATTGACGTTGCCAATTTGACCTGATGTCACAGCATTGATATTTGCGTAGGAAAGTTGAAGTTCCGCTTGTTTTAGTTCTGCTTGTCTTTGTGTGACTGTTGCCAGCGCTGCCTTATACTGCTGACGATTGACTTCTATTTGTTTGTTGATACTTTGGGTTACTTTCGGCAGCACAAGCTTTGGTTGCTCGCCGGGAACTGGACTCAAGGGTTCGGAAATAATCGTCGTCGGCACATTGTTAATATTCTCCCGTGCCACTTCTGCTTGTTGTTTAGCAACATCTAATGCCGCTTTTGCTTGAGCTACAGAAGCTTGAACTTCGCGGGGATCAAGTTTGATGAGAAGCTTTCCTGGGTTAACTTCTTCGTTATCCTTAACTGTGACTTCAGTGACAATTCCGGCAACGCGAGATGTAACAGGATAAGTGTCGGCATTGGTGTAAGCAACATCAGTTGTCAGATGACTTTGACTAAATTGTGACCAACGGTAGTAGTAGATGCCCGATGCGATCGCACCTGCACCTAAAATTACACCAATAACTATTTTGGGTAAAATCTGACGCGAACTGGAAGATTTCTGTCTATCTGCTGATGCGGAAACATCAACTGGATTTGTAACAGTAATATCACCACTATTTATTGGAGTATTTTCTGTGTCACTATCTATCACTTGCTGAGTATTTTGAGAAGAATCAGTGCTTTCCATCATCGACCTGCGGCTAAATTTTGTATGGTTATAGATTCAGTTAGTTAACAGGATAAGATTCCAGCTAGTCAATACTGTACGTAATTGAATTTTGCTAAACCGAATACAACTAGATTCAGCCAACAAATATACCTTTCCGAAACAAATCCCAGTAAATATGCCAAGAATTCTAAATATTACTCAAACATTACTGCCCAATCCGAGCGATCGCATTTACTTCCTTGCATAAGCAATCAACCTGATAATTATTGTAAATTTTTATGTGTTTTTATGAATTTATTGTGATAGGTTTAAGTAGCGGGGGTTACATTTTCATCCCCAAAAGCTCTTGATTGCAGCTATTTACGAACGTACGTAAATCCAAATCCATACTAAGGTAGAAATCTCCTATGCCATTTACCATTGATTCAGCACGTAATATATTTCCCAATACTCTATCTGCGGATGCAGTACCAGCAACGATTGCTAGGTTTACTCAACTCAGTGCAGAAGACCAGTTAGCATTAATTTGGTTTGCTTACTTGGAAATGGGTAAAACCATTACAATTGCGGCTCCTGGTGCGGCGAATATGCAGTTTGCGGAAGGAACCATGAATGAAATCAAGCAAATGGGTTTCCGGGAACAGTCACAAGTGATGTGTGATTTAGCAAACCGTGCTGATACACCAGTTTGTCGAACCTACGGTAGTTGGTCTGCGAATATCAAGTTAGGTTTTTGGTATCAGTTAGGAAAATGGATGGAAGAAGGAATTGTTGCTCCAATTCCTGAAGGTTATCAACTTTCGGCAAATGCGGCAGCAGTATTACAAGCTATTAGAAATTTGGAATCCGGTCAACAAATTACTGTGTTGCGGAATTCCGTAGTTGACATGGGATTTGACCCCAACAAATTGGGAAATGCCGCTCGTGTTGCTGAACCTGTAGTTGTTCCTCAAGAATTATCTAAGCGGACTCAAGTCACCATTGAAGGGATTGATAATGCAACCGTGTTGAACTACATGAACAACATGAATGCCAATGACTTTGATGAACTAATCAAGCTATTTACTCCCGATGGAGCTTTACAACCTCCGTTCCAAAAGCCAATTGTTGGTAAAGATGCGGTATATCGCTTTTTCCGCGAAGATTGTCAAAATCTGAAGTTAATCCCAGAGCGGGGAGTTGTTGAACCTGCTGAAGATGGTTACACCCAAATCAAAGTTACTGGTAAAGTGCAAACTCCTTGGTTTGGTGCTGCTGTCGGTATGAATATGGCTTGGAGATTTTTGTTGAATCCTGAAGGTCAAATTTTCTTTGTCGCCATTGATTTGTTAGCATCTCCCAAAGAACTACTAAATTTAGTTCGCTAAAAGGGTACTGAAGTACACAAATAAAATTTGGATGACTGAGCGCTCTTAATTCATAGAGCGCTTCGCTGCGTTGGAATTAACAATACAATTTGGTAAAGTTAATCACCTCAAACATTTGGATAACCCCATAAATTTTAGATTTGATAATGCAAGTGACAGATATTCAGTGGTCTCAGACAGAACGGGAGGTGGCTAAAGCAGCCTTCGATAAAGCTTATGAACGGGAAATCAATGCTCTGATTTTAGAAGTTCGTGAACAAGCAAGTGCGATCGCACATCTCGAACAGATGTGGGGTTTACACGATTTTTTAAGTGCTAGAAGACATGACATTGATGGTAAATATGACTACAGGTATTCTGTACTCATCTTTGTTTTTGCCCGTCTGGTTAAAGAAGGTTGGCTCAAAATTGATGAATTGTCGGGGTTAGACACAGATAAAATCAAAAAGGTGGCTGCTTTGTCACGTATGTAAGTGAGATAGTTTAGCTACCAGTAACCAAGTCCTGCGGAAATGCTACGGGGTAGGTTATGCCTTTGGTGTAGCCGTAGAACTTGGTTCAGATAATCGATAACTATTTTTCAATTTTGGTTTTCAAGACTTCAGAAATTCCTTGTTTTAAAAGTATTTCGTGCAGAGATTTCATATTATTCAGTTTGCCCAATGACTCATTCCCCACAGCTTTAAATTGGGTTGATGCTGGTTTTTGACTATGCAAAGTGGCGGCAAATTGCTTGTAAAGTTCTGGATTTGTCGCCAAGTAAAAAGCTAATTCTTGCCCGACTTCTTGCAATTGTTGTGGTAATTCGGTTTCGCTGACTTGTAAGATTTGGCAAAGATTAGAATTCAACTTGTCATAGTCTCGAAAGAGAAAATTCTTTTCCGATTCACTTGTTTCTACCTGTGATGCAAATAGATGGCTAAACGTCTCGATTCCACCACTATCTACAGGTGAATACTGTTGCAATGCCATCCCCGGCGCAATCATTGATTGATTCACATTATCAGGCAAAGGTGCATCAAGTAACTTCTCTGCATTCACAATACCCATACCATGCTTATTTGCTTGCCACGTCGGAAATTTATCGCAGGTGTCACGCAATAATTTATTGAAAATAAAGGGAATTTTTTCTGCCCCATAGCGGGTAATTAAATTATCTCGTCCATGATATGCAAGCCACAAAGCGGCAACACCGGCAACAAATGGGGCTGAAAATGAAGTTCCAGAACCACTTTCGATACTATATTTAAATTCATTACTGTTCTCTTCCCTACGACTTTTGGCATACCAAATCGAATCTCCTGGTGCTGCCACATCTACTTGTTTCCCAGTTGTTGCACCCCACCAAATTCCTCTGTCCACGGTACTACCTGTAACAGCTATCACTTCATCGTATGCCGCAGGATAAACGACAAAGGGAACCGTTGTTCCTGATGCTGCCACAATAATTACACCTCGCTTCTGAGCATAAATTATTGCTGTTCGCAAACGCTGGTTGGGAAAACCCGCACCTAAACTAATTGTGAGTATATGTACACCATTGTTTGCTGCATACTCAATTGCTTCTGCCAGATTACGAATGCTCAAAAGTACAACTGAATAGGAAACTCGTAGGGGAATTATTTTTGCACCTGGGGCAACTCCCGTCACATACTTACCGTTAGGATAATTAGTTTCTCCAGATTGGGGACTAACGATAACGCTGGCAGTTGATGTACCATGCCCAGGATTGTTGATAACTTCTCCTCCCGATCTTTGCAGTTCATCGATTGGATCATGATCATTTTTAATAAAATCGTAACCTTGTGCGGTGAGTAAATTATTAATTATTTCTGGGTGTGGTGTATATCCAGTATCGGGATGCCCGATAATAATTCCATCGCCAGGTAATTGATTGGGGTGAGGAAAAAACCGCTCCCATGCCTCAAAGACTCGAAGTTGCCTGAGACTCCAATCTGGATTTTCACCTTCATTTGCAGCTTGCCGATTAGCTTGAATATCAAACCCTCTGAGTTGAGGTTTTAGTTGTTCATCCCAGTTTGTACGCTCTGGTACGGGAACAGTAAATAAAGGCTCTGCATCGATAATACCGGGTTGCGATCGCAATTCATAACTTTTATCCCAAGCGTCTTTGACTGCTAATGCATCATCGTTGAGAGTGATTTCAAATTCGGTTGAATTATCACCAATTGCTTTTACTCTCCAATCCCCACCAAGCACTTGATTGACGATGTCTTTACATCTACTCTCTAATCCTGGTGTCACCATTTGAATAAAAAAACCTTCAAATATAGGAGGGATGTAATTAGAATTGGTTGGTTGTAAGCTAGCTGGCATAAGTGTTTTATCTCTCAGTGACTACAACAGATAACAAAAGGTCAAATCAAAATTTCAGTCAAATTCATAATAGTTTTTTAAATTTCACATTTCTTAATTTTTACACAGGACTTACGCACGTGAAGCCAGAAACCGGGTTTCTCCCTGGGTGACTATCCTGAATATTTACTTTATAAATTGTCTCTAACCGAACTGTATTGAGTGGTATCTTAGAGGTTATTTATCAACATTAAAAAGTCTTCAAATCCAAAAGAAAACTATCTCGTTGATGAAAATCAGCTTCTACAGCACAATGAGTTAATGCCCAATAACTAACTTGACTATTTTTACATTTAATCACAGCAGTAACCCCCACTTCCAAATCTTGTTTAGGAGGGATAATTTTATCTAAATCAAAGCTTAAAGCTAATTCTAAACAATCCGCACTATTTTGAATCCTAAATGGTAGCATTGACAATGCAGCTTCTGATTGCATTCCTTGACGATATCCCTCAAAACTGTAGACATTCCAATCTCTACTCGGAGAAAGATTAAATTCCCAATAGCGAGGTGAGTTTTTAACACCAATAAAAAACTCGAAACATGTATGTTCCCAAAGTTCATTTTTTCGCTGGGGAATTTGGGACTGGAATGGAATTTCGACTTCTGTAATATTTCCTCTGAGAGCGTAGCGAATATTTAATAAGTTATCATTCTGGTTAATATTACCAATAATTGTGATGTTTGGTAGTGTTTCTAGAGTGGGAAAAGGTTGGAGAGTAAAAAGATGTTCCATTGGCGAGTAATGGGGGAATAATTACGATTTGGAAATTAATTTTGCAAATGCATCTTACAAATTAAGCTTGCAAATCTGCAATAATTTGATTAATTGTGTTTGCTTGCGATTCAATACTTTCTGCCAATTTAAACTGAACTAACGCTCTCAAAAGATTATGCTCTGGATACTTAATTTTAAAATAAACATTTCCTGCTAAATAGTCAGTGAAAAATCTCAATCCCAATTCAAATGTAATTAGTCGAATTGCATCATACATATACAAATAATCGTTTTCCGTCAGAAAAGCCTTGGCGACGCAAAGATAACCCTGGAGAATACCCTGAGATAAATCCGTATCAAAATACACTCCTTCCCAATCTTCAACTTCCTCACCAGCCGGGTTGCAAGCAGAACGTAAACAATCGCCAATATCATAATGTATTAGTCCTGGCTTCACTGTGTCGAGGTCAATCACACTAACTGCTTTGTTTGTACTAGTGTCAAACATGACATTATTGATTTTGGGGTCGCCATGCATTAAACGTAACGGTAGCTTATTCTCCGCTTTGGCATTTTCTAATACATCCGCCCATTTTTGGCGATCGCTCACAAATTTTAAGCAATATTTGACTTCCGCAGACAGGTTTGTATTGGAATGTAAAGGTAAAACTTCTTCATATTGTTGTAGATAAGTTGGTGTAATGTGGAATCCTGGAAGCGTATCGGCGAATTTTTCCGGTGAAAGATCGCCAATAAGATAGTGGAACATACCCAACGCATAACCAACTTCTTGGCTATGTTCAATGTTCTGTATAGTATCAAATGTCTGTGAATCTTGAATAAAGCTAATTGCCCGCCAAAATGAACCATCTACATCAGTGTAGTGGTCAAAACCATCTTTGGTTAACAAGACATGGGGAACTTGCCAACGCCGGTCTAAATGTATATTTTGTAGTTTATTCTCAGCATATTCTGTGAGCATACGCATATTCTGCATCACCAGTTGCGGTTGCGGGAATACATAATGATTAATTCTCTGTAAAATAAAATCTGTATTGTCAACTGTATCTAATTTAATCAAGTAAGTGTCATTAATATTACCACTACCAAATGCTTTTGCCTCTGTAATTTTGCCGTTAAGGGCAAATTGTTCGGCGATTTTGAAGTAGTCTGTGCCCTGTATTTTAATTTCTTCCATCATATTTTTAATTTTGACTAGAGTTTTGGATTTTGGGACAATGCAATTGAAATGTAGGTTAGCTGATATTAGCTTCAGCTTGAGATTTTCTTTGCCTAAATATATTCATAAAATTTGATAAAACTTAGATGGAATTATTATGTAATTGATGATTTTCACCTCGATATTATTTGAAAATTAACAAATTAAGTCTTCAGTCTTTAATGATTGACTATAGTATGACTTTTTTCACTCGCGATCGCTGATTAAATATATATAAAATTAAATAAAATTAAGTTACATAATAGAGTAGAAAGCATTGGACTAAGATTGAATTAGATTGGAGATATCCCAACTAAAGTTTGAGAATCAAGATTATTTTGCAGATTTCTGACAAGTTAAATTAATAACTAATCCAGTGCTGATATTATTTTGCATCGACCCATTATAGCAATACCACTATGATTTCTGACCCAATTGAACCACCCCTCAAGCAACTCCAAAAAAAGAAACTGCACTTTAACGCCCTTGGAAAATGGCTAGTTTTTTTATCACTATTGTTGTTGGCGGGTGGAGGAGGGTTTTTTGTTTACCAACAAACAGTGGTTCAACCTCGTCAACAAGCAAGACGCAGTCGCCAAACAGTTCCCATTGCCAGAGAGAACTTGACAGTTACAGTGGCAGCGAATGGAACCATCCAGCCAGAGATGTCAATCAACCTCAGCCCCAAAACATCAGGAATTCTCCGACAATTATTTGTCAAAGAAGGAGATGCGGTTAAGGTTGGACAAGTAGTGGCGAAAATGGATGACTCAAATCTGCAAGGACAACTTCTCCAAGCCAAGGGACAACTTGCACAAGCCGAAGCTAACCTCCAAAAACTCATCGCTGGGAACCGTCCCCAAGAGATTGCCCAAGCCCAAGCCCAATTAAACGAAGCCCAAGCCAATCTCCAAAAAGTAAAATTTGGCAATCGTCCCCAAGATATAGCCCAAGCCCAAGCCAGACTCCAAAACGCCCAAAGTCAATTACAGCAAGCCGAATCAACCTTCCAACAAAACGATCGCCTCTACAAACAAGGGGCTATCTCCGAACGTACCTGGCTTGATTCCCAAAGTCTACGCGATCGCGCCCAGTCTCAAGTATTGGAGGCACAAAAAGCCCTAGAACTACAAAAAGTCGGTTCTCGCCCCGAAGATATCCTCCAAGCCCAAGCCACAGTCCAACAAAGACAACAGGCATTATCCCTGGCGAAAGCTGGCTCCCGCATCGAAGACATTGCCCAAGCCCGCGCCCAAGTTATCTCCGCACGGGGAACCCTGACAACAATCCAAACTCAAGTAAATGATACCTTCATTCGTGCCCCATTTGATGGCACTGTCACCCGTAAATATGCAGACCCTGGGGCATTTGTAACTCCTACTACCGCCGGAAGTGCTGTATCTTCAGCTACGTCATCCTCAATACTTTCCCTAGCCTCAGCCAATCAAATCGTCGTTAATGTTGCCGAAAGTAACATTGCTCAAATGCGCCTGGAACAAAAAGCGACAATTACAGCCGATGCTTACCCAGGAAAGAAATTTGCAGGTAAAGTCACGCAAATTTCCCCCCAATCGATTGTTGTCCAAAACGTTACCAGTTTTGAGGTTAAAGTCAAAATTCTGGACGACAAGGAGAAACTTTTACGTTCCGGTATGAATGTTAACGTCACATTCGATGCCGGCACCTTAGAAAATGTCTTAGTTGTGCCCACAGTGGCGATTGTTCGCCAAACCGAAGGTACAGGAGTATACGTACAAGGAGAAAATAACCGTCCCAAATTTGTACAAATTAGCACAGGACTCACCGTCAACGATAAAACTGAAGTTCGTTCGGGTTTAAAAGGTAGTGAACGCATATTTATCACCTTCCCCGAAGGAACACGCCCTCGCTCCAGAGTTCCTGGAGCTTCCAACAGAGTACCTGGTTTGGGAGGCAGGTAGATTCATGGTGTAGAAAATTAGTGATTTAAAAGTTGAGAATATCCAGAATTCTAGCAGTCTCAGAAAAGCTAATAGTTAACTAAGTAGAACGGTGGAAATAAACT
>NZ_JAYGHN010000033.1:0-68822 GCF_034931845.1 Calothrix sp. UHCC 0171 | reverse complement strand
GTTTGTTATTGTCCAACACTAACTCGATTTCTTTGCAGATTTGGTCATCGATAAGTGCTGGGTGGGTATCCAAGCGAAGATCCCATTTCTCAGGGCGATTGTTGTTGAACTTGGCATTGTAGCGAGTATGCCCCCGCAAAGTAGGATTTTTAATCCAATTAGTAAAACCAGTAGTCGAGAATCTTAATCCATAAGTATCATGTATCCATTGGATTGCTTTTCTCACAGATGCCCTATTGGACAAAAACCAATCAATTATTTCTCTAGCCACAACCCAGTTAGTTTTTCCGCATTCCCGCACCGCCATGTCTGGTTCATACTTTTCATTCACTCGTACATAGCCAAACGGTGGTTGCGGAGGCGCTTTGCATTGCTCCCGGAAATAGGCGTATCCATGTTTTACCCGGTTCTGTAACAGGTCACTTTCAAATTGGGCTAGCGCTCCCATTTGGTTAATGGAAAACTTCGAGAAAGGGTTTGATATGTCTTCAACTGGCGCGTCTAAAATATCTAGCTTGATATCCATTTCCTCAAATAATGCGATCGCTTTCGATATCGCCATTACCGACCGGGCTAACCTATCAACTCTAGTAACCACCACCTCTGTTATCTTTCCCTGACGGCAAAGTGCCAGCATTTTATTAAATTCGTTACGATTACTGGATTTCCCTGACTTAATATCCGAATATATTTTTACGGCACCGGCTTTTTCCAACCTCGATATCTGCTGGATTAACGCATCATCCTGTTCCCCTGTGCTTACCCTCGCATAACCTACCCGCATTACGATCGCGTCCTACAAACCCTACAAGGCGATCGTACCTCTGTCTATCCCCGTTGTAAAGTCAACACCAATGGAAATGGATGATTTAGAAGCATTGTTGATTGAATACGGTATTTTGGATGACGACACCAAGCACGCTGACATCATCGGTAAGCCTGCTGAAGCTACCAAATAACTAGCAATGTAGGAAAAGGAGAAAAGGAAGTTTCGGAAGATCAGGAAGATAAAAATATCAGGAAGACAAAGAGGAGCAAATGTTGCTCTCGCCTTCCACCTTCCCCTTCCCTCTTCCCCCTTCTCTCAACATTCAGACGCAACAAGCAATTATCCCCACATACTTAATTACAAGTAACAGAGGCAAATATGACACCTCCCGACAAGAATCTTGTAGAAGAAAATCAGAAGCTGATTAGCGAAGTTCTAGAAGCTTATCCTGATAAATCTAAGAAGAAACGCCAAAAACACCTCAACGTCCACGAAGAAGGCAAATCTGATTGCGGCGTTAAGTCTAACATCAAATCCGTTCCTGGTGTAATGACCGCTCGTGGTTGTGCATATGCAGGTTCCAAGGGTGTGGTTTGGGGACCAATCAAAGATATCAAATAATAGCTATAACCATTGCACAGCAAGCATTATGGCTTTATTGTTTAACTCATTTCTTGTTTTTTACTTGTTTTTTCTCACTCTCGCAACTTTAGCTTTATATATATCAGTTAATTGAGAAAATTAACTTACTTAAATTTGACTTAATTATGCAAAATACGATCGCACTTTCATAGATATTTGCATTCCATATATTCTTAAATATGAAACCGAAACATGAAAAAAGACAGAATTTTTTTGGTTCTGCCTTTTGATATTAGGATTTAAAATTTTTAACTATTTATGTTTAACAGTAACTATAGTTAGTGCAATTTCATGTTTTAATTTTTCATTCTCTAATTCCAATTGAGCTACTTTATCTTTGAGTAATTCAATTTCTGATTTTTTATTCATTGCTTCATTGATAGCCTTCTTCCTGTTATCTCGACCAAAGTATCTTTGATAAGTTCGAGTGTGTATCTCTATACTATGTCCCAAGTTATCTGCTGCTGCTTTAATTGGAATTCCTAATAAATGTGCCCGAATTGCCCAAGCATGACGTAAATCATACGGCTGGAAGCTAATACCAATTCGCTTAAAAAATTGAGAAATATTTTGAACTGCAAAATCCATTTGCTCTGGTTTAATTAGATTCTCACTCCACCTTTTTAATTCTGCCAATCTTTCAGGATTTTTTAAATCAAACTTTTCAATCCAATATAAATTTAATGGAAAAGCTTCCCTTTCACCAGTCTTACAGGATTCATGAACTTTCCAAGTATTATCTACATTCTCAACTGATAACCACCAATCTATATCTGGTTGGGTTAGAAGCTCATGAGGTCTCAGCCCATAAGTTGCTAACATGCCATAGCACCAAGCTTTGAGTTTCCAGGTATGTCTCAATTCCGGCTTTGGCTCTTTTTTCCGATTTAATGACCTTTGTTCAAATAATAAAAAACTAGCTTCTATTTGCTCATCTGTAGGTATATACCTAATTCTTCGATCTCGATTGACTTTAATATCTGAAAAATCAAACTGAAGATTAAAGGTATTAGATAATAATTTTAAGGCGATTAAAAGTCCGTCTTTAGCACCTTCACTAGGAACACTATTAATACAATTTCTGAAATTATCATAATTTACTTCTAGCTCTAAATTACAGTGTCTTCTTATCCTTGCTATCCGATATTTTTGCAGCATCCTTTGACGCTTTTCAGTAAATGAGTTTCTTTTAAAATACTCATCTTCAAATTTATCTAGCAACTCACCGATTGTTTTTATCTCTACTTTTTCTTTAGCCTTAACACCTAAATACTTATCATTCCACTCAAACGTGTGTCTAGCAATTAACTTACCTAATTCATAGCTTTCCTCGATCGCAGTTTTTAACCCATCTAAACTTGCGGGTATCCCTAAGCTAATTAAGTATTGTTTTTTACCTCTACCACTTTTACAAGTATCACCTGGTTTGAGCGGAAGAGTCGCTTGTAGCTGTAATGAGTTACCAGTTTGTTTAATACTTACTTTTATCTTATCTCTTTTTAAATTGGCGATCGCTTCCAGCAATTTCTCATCAAAAACTTCCTGATACCTTAGTTCTGTAGCTTTCACTTTAGCCATTGTTCCCCTGTAGCTTCCATCCGCAGTTGCTGGTGGTTCAAAATCAGCAAAAATATCTTGAACTTGACTGTCATTAACTTCGGTAGATGCTGTATTTCGACTTGTCGAATTAAATCTTGAATGACTTGTCGAATTATGGAAACCCTGGTGTTGAGATTCAGTCATTACTTAATTTTTACTTAATTTATAGTGATGCAAATGGAGATTTGAGAAAGTTATTAGTGAACTATATGCTACTTAAAACTGGTTATGGAGGAACTTTTCACATGATACTATAAAAATGTCTCAATCAAAGACATGGTTCATATCAGCCACGGTCCTGTTGGTTGTGGTTACTGGTCTTGGTCTGGTCGTCGTAACTACTACGTAGGTAAAACTGGTGTCGATTCTTTCGGTACCATGCACTTTACCTCTGACTTCCAAGAACGGGATATCGTATTTGGTGGTGACAAAAAACTTGTCAAACTCATCCACGAAATCGATGAACTTTTCCCACTGAATAATGGTATCTCGATTCAATCTGAGTGTCCCATCGGTTTGATTGGGGATGACATCGAAGCAGTAGCAAAGAAGACTGCCAAAGAAATTGGTAAGCCAGTTATTCCTCTTCGTTGCGAAGGCTTCCGTTTAATAGCATATAATGCGATTGGAGATGTCTATTATGGTTAACGATGCGAGACTTGTCAAAGGCATTGGGTTATTGTCGGGTGAGTACCCAAAGGCAGCACACAGAGGGGCATGGATTGGAACGCTATATTGATCGCCTGAAACAGTATGGACTAACGGAAGCACAAATATACTGGGATATTGAGTCAGGCAGTAGCGAAAAAAGAGAAGGCTACAACAAGGTTTTAGAAAAAGTGCGATTGGGTCAGGTTGATCAAATCATCGTCCCATGTTTTGACAGATTTACTCGTTCAGCTTTGGGTTGGGAAGTTGCCCGTCAGGAATTACAGATGTCTGGGGTTGAGTTAGTGTTTCTCGATGGTGGTAGTTTGGATTTAGAGACACCAGAGGGATTATTCACTAGTCGGATATTAGCGGCGATGGCTGCCCAAGTAAGAGATAAAAACCGCTACAACTCAATTCAAGGGCATAGATTTTTTCAAGAAAAAAGAAAGATTTACCAAGCAATATTTGGCTTGAAGAAAGATGGAGATACAGTTAAGCCAAACCTCGATCCCTACAAAGAAACGGGGTTAACAGTTCGAGATGTAGCATTGGAGATTATTGAACTATTCCTGGATACTGGCAACTTGTCTGCAACTATTGAGTATCTCTGCAATAGTTATGGATACGATCGCCATCGTATTAAACATTTAGATTTTCCGCGATCGCCATCATCTCTCAAGCGCTGGCTGGAAAACCCTCTAATTTGCGGTCGCATTCGATATTATGCCGAGGAAAAAGATAAAACCTTAATCCTTGACTCCGATCATGAGGGTATTATTGACCTAGAAACTTTTAATCAAATCTCTGCATTGCTGGAGCGGAATGCTGCTGGACGCAGACATAACCAAGCGAATCCATTGGTATCCCTGTGCTACTGTGGGCACTGTGGTCGCCGGATGAGAAAAATTACCCTTACCAGGAGCGATCGCAATCAACGTTACCACAATGAGTATTTACAATGTCTTGGAGCCAAGAATCGGGCAGGGAAAGAGATAATTTGTGATTACAAAAAGTTTTATAGGTATGAGGATGCTATCGCATCTGTTATCAAAGCTTTGACTACAAAAGCATCTGCGATCGCATCCGATCTAGATCGAGACGAAGAAATTCAAGTACCTTCAGAAATAATTGAATTACAAAAAGAAATTATTAAATTGAAAGCACTTAATGACAGCGATTACCAGCCAGTAATTGTTAAAAAGGAACAAAAACTGGAAACACTCATTCGAGGCTTGGAATCAAATGCGGAATCGACTTCTAGAAGGTACGAGGAATATTTAGAAGTTTTACAGATTCGCAATTCCTGGGATAAGCTATCTCGAAGCGAACTGACACCAATATTTCAAGATTTGATTGCCAAGGTGGTTTGCTCGACGAAAGCGGATGGAACGCATTGTTTTTCAGTGGATTTTAATACCTGAAAGTCTGGATCGTTCCTGCAATCCTCCACCAGCTTTTTCAATATATCTCGACTTCTCTTACTCAGCATGGCGTTCCTAACTTCTCATTTGATAAAAGTGCCTTTAATTGCGATCGTCTGTGATGGAAGAATCCTCCTATTACCTCACTCAAACTGGTAAGCTCTAGGGTTGGGATTCAGATATTAGGCAGTAATGAAGGTTTTGGTGTTACTGCCTTGCCATCAGGGAGTTTCCTAACAGTAGACATGCTGTTTCTTGCTGCATCGTCTTTCTGTGGCGTTCTTTTATTCAGGTTAGTTCGCGGGCTAAAATTTTCTGTTATTGGCGATCGTTTTTTATTTATTAAAGCGTTTTCGTAAATAGATTGATATATAAAATGCCATTAATTGTGGCAATTAAAAGTAATCATGGTGTCTGAATGACTTCTGAGTGAAGATGAATTAATACATAATAAATTTGGCGACATCAAGTAGCCTGCAACCTGCTGTATCTTTATTTTTTGGCGGGATAATTATATAGGTTTCTCTCAACAATATCAATGCGTAAGTAATAATTATTACTGAATTTTGTCAAATAGTTCTGACATATAAAGATTAATATAAAGTTGCTCGTAATTACTCTGAATCTATTGACTTTTCTATTCAATTCATAGTAGTAATTGTACAGAGAAATAAGTGTTCCCTCAGTCTATAAAGTATTTGTGTAAGTCGTGATGATTCGGCTAACGCCGGAAAACTCGAAACGTCAATCATCTTAATACTATCTAAATTTAGCTTTTTCCAATAATTAAGGGATTAAATAATTCTTAATTTTAGAAGAAAGTTTATATTTCTTCGTCCTTTTCTATGCCATTTATTAAACATGATATAGAAAAATAAAAATAACATCTATATTAAAGTATTCATTATTATCGATCGCTTTGCTATAAATATTTGGTGACAATAATGATCCCGAAAACAGAACTACTTAATATTCCTATTACTTGTTTGCCTTTGGATGAGCAAATCATGTTGATTGGGCGCTGGGCAAAAATGAGGACTAGCAAAGTTGTTTGTTTAGCCAATGTTCATATGATTATGGAGGCTTATCGGAGCCTTTCCTTTAAAAAAATCTTACACAAAGCAGATTTAGTGACTCCTGACGGTAAACCTTTGGTACTGATGTTGCGCCAATTGGGAGTGCTTCATCAAAATCAAGTTGCAGGAATGGATGTTTTCTTGAGTTTGTGTGCTTTAGCCGAAACCATGGGAACGGCAGTTTATTTTCTGGGTTCTACTCAAGACATTTTAGACAAAATGAAACTAAAGCTAGACCGAGAATATCCAATCTTAAAAATAGCAGGGATGAAAGCTATTCCCTTTGTGGCAATTGATGAAATTGACAAAAGTCATAATCTAGAACTAATCCAAGAAATTAATCAAAGTGGTGCCGGAATTATCTTTGTCTGTCTGGGATGTCCTAAACAAGAAATTTGGATGTCTCACTATCAAGGGCGGATTGAAGGAGTCATGATTGGTGTCGGTGCAGTTTTTGCTATGTATGCAGGAAATACTCCCAGGGCACCCTATTGGATTCAAAACCTATGTTTGGAATGGTTATACCGTTTCCTGCAAGAGCCACGTCGTCTTTGGAAGCGTTATGGAGGCACGATTCCTCCTTTTATGTATTTAGCAATTAGACAGTTACTTGTTTATTACAAAGAAAAATTTAAACAAGCTCGTCAAAGCTTATCAGAAAAAAAAATATTGATAGATATTAATCAACTAGATACTTCCCCAAGTAAGATTGGTGAAATTCTATTTAAACAGGGGCTATTAAATAAAGAAGACTTAGAAAAATCATTACAAATACAAAAGCAGTTTCCCCACCTGAAATTGGGAGAGATTTTAATTCAAAACAATTTCATTTCTTTACCCCAGCTTAAGTATTATTTAAAAAATCAGAATATTAGACTAGGAGAAATTTTGGTCGATAAAAAAATAATTAAGCTCTCAAACCTACAAAAAGCCTTATTGATTCAAGAATCAAAACAATCACAAAAATTAGGAGAAATTTTGATTGAGACTAACATTTTATCTTGTGAACAATTAAGAATAGTTATTATAGAACAGTATTTGCGAAGGAAAGGATTATGGCTAAATCCAAAAGTATCAGAACAACAGTCCGAATTTCTCACTACTTAGATTTATGTATTTTGTACTCTGCCAAAATTATTGCTGACTAAAACAAGCTCAAAAAATTGTCTAGTTAATTAATGTAATTAATCTGCAATCACAAATATGGCAATTAGTGATGATGTTTTGTTGGGTGATAATGTAATTATTTTTCATCCAGATTTGGTTAATCTTTATGGTTGCAAAATAGGCAGTGGCACTAAAATTGGTACTTTTGTTGAAATTCAAAAGAATGTCATTGTCGGGGAAAGATGTAAAATTTCCTCCCATAGTTTTCTATGTGATGGAGTAACTCTGGAAGATGAAGTATTTATAGGTCATGGGGTGATGTTTACTAACGATCGCTATCCCCGTGCAGCTAATGAAGATGGTAGTTTGCAAACCGAAGATGATTGGGATGCAGTTCAAATCATAGTTAAACAAGGTGCTTCTATTGGCAGTAATGCCACTATTCTTCCAGGAATTACTATTGGTAAACGAGCGATTATTGGAGCAGGTGCTGTAGTAATTAGTGATGTTTCTGACTATGCTATTGTCGCCGGAGTCCCAGCTCGTGTAATTAGAGATGTTCGTTCTCATAGCTCAAAAATATAAGCATTTTATAGATATCAAGTAGATATCAAGGAAATAAAAAATCAATGGAAAATAAAATTAATATTGGTGTAATTGGTTATGGTTATTGGGGTCCTAACTTAGTTCGTAATTTTATTGAATCATCAAGAGCTAAAGTTAGCATGGTAAGTGATTTTAAAACAGAATTATTGTTAAAAGCAAAAACTAGATATCCAGCTATTGAAGTAACCACAGATTGTCAAGATATATTCACTAATCCAAACATAGATGCGATCGCGATCGCAACTCCTGTATCTACGCACTTTGACTTAGCGCTGGCGGCATTAAAAGCAGGTAAGCATGTTTTAGTAGAAAAACCGATGACGGTTACAACCGAACAAGCGCTAAGGTTGATTGAAGAGGCAGAAAAACGTAATTTAGTTTTAATGGTGGATCACACCTTTGTCTATACTGGTGCGGTTCAGAAAATGCGAGAGTTAGTAGTCAGCAAAGAACTGGGTGATATTTACTACTACGATTCAGTGCGGGTCAATCTAGGGCTATTTCAACACGATGTCAATGTTCTCTGGGACTTAGCCGTTCACGATTTATCGATTATGAACTACGTCTTACAAGAACAACCCTATGCTGTCTCAGCGACTGGGATCAGTCATGTTCCTGGAGAACCAGAAAATATTGCCTATTTAACTTTATTTTTTAATAACAACCTAATCGCTCATATTAATGCTAACTGGTTAGCACCAGTCAAAGTACGTCGGACTCTGATTGGTGGTAGCAAAAAAATGATTCTCTTTGATGACTTAGAACCCAGTGAAAAAATCAAAGTGTACGATAAAGGCATTACTTTAAACGGTAATCGTAATACTAATACTGAAAATATTTACCAGATGTTAATCGGTTATCGTGCTGGAGATATGTGGGCTCCCAAATTAGAAATGAATGAGGCACTGCGAACAGAAGCAATACATTTTATTGAGTGTATAGAGCAGGGGAAACGTCCAATTACCGACGGACATGCAGGATTGCACATCGTTAAAATTCTGGAAGCTGCCACCCATTCGATGCAACAGCAAGGTCAATTAGTAAAATTAAATTTAGCAGAGGTGGCAGTATGATTCCATTTGTAGATTTAAGAACTCAGTATTTAAGCATCAAAGACGAAATTGATCATGCTGTTTTAAAGGTGTTAGACAGTACCCAATTTGTTTTGGGTCAAGAAGTGAAGGCTTTTGAGGAAGAGTTTGCTGCTTACTGCAATTCAGACTATGCTCTAGCTGTCAATACGGGTACTAGTGCTTTGCATTTAGCATTACTAGCAGCCGGGATTGGTCCTGGTGATGAAGTTATTACTGTACCTTTCACTTTTGTCGCTACGGTTGCAGCAATTTGCTATGCAGGAGCTACACCAGTTTTTGTAGATATCGATCCAGTGTCTTACACCATTGATGTTACAAAAATAGAACAAGCCATAACCTCCAAAACCAAAGCAATCTTGCCAGTGCATCTATATGGTCAGCCAGCTGATATGGAGCCAATCATGGAAATTGCTCGCCGTTATGGTTTGACCGTAATTGAAGATGCGGCTCAAGCTCATCGTGCTGAGTACAAAGGGCAAAGAATTGGCAGTATTGGGGATATTGGCTGCTTTAGTTTTTATCCTGGCAAAAATTTAGGAGCCTATGGCGAAGGTGGTGCAGTTGTCACCAGTAATCCTGAGTATGCTCGCACGATAAAAATGCTGCGGGATTGGGGACAAGAAGAAAGATATCATCATGTTCTCAAGGGGTACAACTACCGCATGGATGGCATTCAGGGAGCAATTTTGCGGGTGAAGTTACGTTATTTAGACCAATGGACAGAAGCACGCAGAACCCACGCAGCACATTACGATCAGTTGTTGGCAGATTCGGGAGTGAAAACTCCAACAGTCATGCCCTACAGCCATCATGTTTATCATGTTTATGCTGTGCGAACTAAACAACGAGAGATGCTACAGGCAAGACTAAATGAGCAAGGTATCCAAACTGGGATTCATTATCCAATTCCTGTACATCTGCAACCAGCTTACGCTGATTTAGGTTATAAACTGGGAGATTTTCCCAATTCAGAATTAGTAGCCAACGAAGTACTCTCGCTGCCCATGTATGCCGAACTGACAACAGAACAGGTTAATACTGTGGCAAAAACTTTAAAGAATATACTTCAGGGAGCAAAGGTTGAATGATAGACACTCGTCCTGGTTTAAATCCTCATCGTCTAGTCACCTTAATGCAGCAGTCTATTAAACACTGCGATCTTCAACTTCAAAATGCGATCATCCTGACAGAAGCAGCTACAGGTGCTTACGCAACTACACCTGTCATAGCAGCGATCGCAGGAGCAAAAAAAGTGTTTGCTTTGACACAAAACAGTCGTTATGGAAGCATAGAAGAAGTAAAAGCTCTGACGTTGGAATTAGCCGAAATAGCTGGAGTTAGCGATCGCATCGAATTTATTACCGAGAAATCTTCAGAGATTGTGGAACAAGCTGACATTATTACTAATAGCGGACACCTGCGTCCGCTTGATGCAAAAATGATCGCTTGGATGAAGCGCAAGGCAGTGATTGGATTAATGTACGAAGCTTGGGAATTTAGACCAGAAGATATCGATCTTGCTGCTTGTCGCCAACAAGGCATTGAAGTTGTAGGTATAAACGAAAGGCATTCAGCAGTAGATGTATTTTCTTTTTTAGGAATAATGGCTGTAAAGCTCTTACTAGATGCTGGTATTGCAGTATACACAAGTAATATTTTATTGTTGTGCGATAATCCTTTCAGTTCTTTTATAGAACGCGGTTTAATCAATGCTGGTGCTAATGTAGATAGAGCAGATAGTATTGCTGCTGCACCAATAGACAAACCTTATGATGCAATTGTCATAGCTTTGCAACCTCAACCAGAGCCAGTAATATCGATTCAAGATGCTAAGATGATCGCCCAATATTGGCCAGGAACATTAGTTGCTCAGTATTGGGGGGATATAGATCGTTCTGCTTGTGCAAACTATAAAATTCCTATCTGTCCAGAACTAGAACCCAAAGCTGGGCATATGGGAATTTTGCCATCAGCCGTAGGACCAGAACCAATTATTCGCTTGCAAACTGGAGGACTAAAAGCAGCTGAAGTTATCTGGAAAAAATCTTTCCAGACTAGTGAGCAAGAGATGGAATTTGTACAACTGCTATGAGGGAAAATCAGTCATGGTAAATGTACTACTAATTGGTATTGGGCTAACTACATTAACTGCATTAAAATCTTTGACAGCTAAATGTAAGGTTGTAGGAATAGTTAGAAATGTAGATACTGAATTCAATGATGATCCTGTCGTCAGTATTGCTCAAAAACTAGGCATTCCAATTTTTTCGGATATTTCTCAAAAACAAATTAAATCCCTACTTTTACAATTTCAGCCAGACTGTGTAGTAGTTTCTTCTTATAATCAAATTATTTCCTCTGAACTGATTGCCCTTTCTACATTTGTAAATGTTCATTATTCTCCTTTGCCTTATTATCGCGGTCGTGCCAATGTTAATTGGGCAATGATTAACGATGAACCTTCAGCAGCAATAACTATTCATAAAATTTCTTCGGAATTAGATGGAGGAAATATTTTATTTCAAAAATTAATTCCGATTGAGTTTGAGGATAGCATCGCCAATCTTTATAACAAATTAAATGAAATTCAATTTCAAAATTTAGGAGAAATAGTTCTTAAGCTTCTTAATGGCTATCAAGGAATTATACAGAATAGTTATGAAGCAACTTATTGTTGTACTCGCCTGCCTGAAGATGGTGAGATTAATTGGTCGGCATCAACCAGAAGTATAGACTGTTTTATTCGAGCTTTAGTTTATCCTTTCCCCGGTGCATATACATATTTCCAGCAACAAAAAATGCTGATTTGGCAAGCTCAATCTGTTAAAAATCCTCCTCAGTACGTAGGACGCATTCCTGGACGAATTATTAACAGATCAAAATCAGAAGGTTATATAGATGTTTTAACAGGGGATGGTGTCTTGAGAATTTTAGAAGTTCAACTTGAAGGAGAAGAAAAAACAGCAGCAGCAAATATAATCACATCCTCTAAAAACACTTTGGGTTTGCAAATGTCCGATTTGCTAAATCGCATCCAAATTCTAGAAAAACAAATTATGGAGTTAAAGTAAAAATGCAAAATAAAAGAGTTTTAATCACAGGTGGTGCGGGCTTAGTTGGTTCTCACATTGCCGATTTACTGGTAAAAGAGGAAGTTGCGGAGATTATTGTTTTAGATAACTTTACTCGCGGACGCAGAGAAAACCTAGCTTGGGCAGAAGCTAATGGATCATTGGTAACTGTAGAGGGAGATATTCGCGATCGCCAACTTCTAGCTGATATCATGCAGGGTGTTGATGTCGTCTTTCATCAAGCCGCAATTCGGATTACTCAATGTGCTGAAGAACCACGTTTGGCACTAGAAGTTTTAGCAGATGGTACTTTTAATGTCTTGGAAGCAGCAGTCAACGCCAAGGTCAAAAAAGTAGTTGCAGCTTCTTCTGCTTCTATTTACGGCATGGCGGAAGATTTTCCCACTACTGAATCTCATCATCCATATAATAATCGTACTTTCTACGGTGCTGCTAAAGCGTTTAACGAAGGAATATTGCGTAGTTTCTACGATATGTATGGATTGAATTATGTTGCTCTGCGCTACTTTAATGTTTACGGTCCGCGCATGGATATTTACGGCGTATATACTGAAGTGCTAATTCGCTGGATGGAACGCATTATTGCAGGTAAGGCACCACTAATTTTTGGTGATGGCAAGCAAACAATGGATTTTGTTTACATTGAAGATATAGCCAGAGCTAATATCTTGGCAGCTAAAGCAGATGTAACAGACGAAGTTTTCAATGTAGCCAGTGGCACAGAAACTAGCTTACATGAGCTAGCTCTGAGTTTAGCGAAGGTAATGAAATCTGATCTCAAACCAGAATATGGACCAGAACGTAAAGTCAATCCTGTACAAAGACGGATTGCAGATATTAGTAAAGCAAAAGAATTAATTAATTTTGAAGCAACAGTGTCCTTAGAAGAAGGTTTAGAAAGATTGGTTAGTTGGTGGAATTCTCAAAAACAGGAGAAAGAAACAAGTAATGTCTGAAATAATTAACAAAATTCCTATTGCTAAACCCTGGATAGGAGAAGCAGAAGCAGAAGCGGCAAGCCGTTCGATTTTATCGGGGTGGGTTACTCAAGGTCCAGAAGTAGCAGCCTTTGAAAAAGAATTTGCCGAACTGGTGGGAGCTAAATATGCCTGTGCGGTATCTAACTGTACTACCGCATTACATTTAGCCTTATTGGCGGCAGGAATCCAACCAGAAGATGAAGTAATTACCGTTAGTCATTCCTATATTGCTACGGCTAACAGCATTCGCTACTGTGGTGCTATTCCCGTTTTTGTAGATATCGAACCCCATACCTATAATATCAATCCCACTTTAATTGAATCCGTCATTAGCGATCGCACTAGGGCAATCCTTGTCGTTCATCAGATGGGAATGCCCTGCAATCTCCAAGCAATTATCGATATTGCCCGTCGTTATGAGTTACCAGTGATTGAAGATGCAGCTTGTGCGATTGGTAGTAAAATTCTGTGGGATGGGAAATGGGAAAAAATTGGTAAACCCCATGGGGATATTGCTTGTTTTTCCTTTCATCCCCGTAAGGTAATTACCACTGGTGACGGTGGGATGATTACTACTAATAATCCTGAATGGGATAAGCAATTTCGCCTTTGGCGACAACACGGTATGAGCGTTCCCGATACTGTGCGTCACGATGCCAAACAAGTTATCTTCGAGTCCTATCCAATGTTGGGCTACAACTATCGCATGACTGACATTCAAGCAGCAGTCGGGCGGGAACAACTCAAACGTTTACCAGAAATTATCGAACGCCGACGTTTTTTAGCGGAGCGATATCAGCAAATGTTAGCCGATGTCGCAGGATTGAAATTACCAACTGAGCCAACTTGGGCACGTAGTAACTGGCAAAGCTTCTGTGTTCGTTTACCAGAGCGAATCCACCAATTGCAAGTGATGCAGGCAATGCTAGATGCTGGAGTATCAACGCGACGTGGAATAATGTGCGCTCATCGTGAACCAGCTTATCAGATTGAAACTTGGCGTTGTGGAATCGTTAAAGAAAAGTGTGAGTATGAAGCAGGAAAATGCGATCGCTTGATTGAAAGTGAACAAGCGCAAGATAGTTGTATTTTACTACCACTTTTCCATCAAATGACCGAAGCTGAACAAAATCATGTCGTCAAGCTATTATTGAACTTTGTTTTGT
Organism: Calothrix sp. UHCC 0171; assembly: GCF_034931845.1. NCBI lineage: Bacteria > Bacillati > Cyanobacteriota > Cyanophyceae > Nostocales > Calotrichaceae > Calothrix > Calothrix sp. UHCC 0171. The sequence continues at coordinate 54,619 of NZ_JAYGHN010000033.1, read as the reverse complement.
AGTAATTATTAACAGGACTTCAACAAAAAAATAGAAACAGATTAAGATATATTGCTTTAATTTCACGGTAATTTCTAAAGTCGAGTTATTCAAATTGAATGTTTTTTAAGATTTAGAAGTGACTGACATAATTTGTAGTAATACAAAACAATTGAGTTAGAACTAACTTCACATTTTAAATAAACAAACTTCTCATAGACTTTATCTGGCAAAGTTTTTAGTCGTTGTATATTTCTAAGTAAGTCCACTCAATTATTCGTAGCGTCAGTTTCTCTCTTACTATCCATCCATAGTATATTTACGACTGTTCGGTTTCATTAATTAGCCCAACCTACAAAATATTTTTCTGTTTAATGTCATATGTCTTTGCAAGATACTTATTCTTCTACAAATAATTTGACGCGATCGCCAAATCATGGAATATACTCGTCCTATTTGGAACCTTTCAATACTTTCAACCACCCACTCGTCCTGTATGGGAGCAGTTCTAGTTCTAACAATCCACAAACAATTGCTTTTGTAGATTCGGGTGTTTCTGATGCCATGACTCTCATGGCAGATATACAGGCTGATGTTAAGATTCTTTTAGACCCGACGCAAGACGGTATTAGCCAAATTAGTGACATCCTCAAAGATTACAATAACAATCTCACAGGTATTCACATAATTTCCCATGGAAATGTTGCACAACTACAGTTAGGCAACAGTTTTCTTAGTTCTAATTCTTTTAACCAATATACAGAAGAAATCCAGCAATGGAATAACTCCCTTGCTCCAGGCGCAGATATCTTGCTTTATGGCTGTAATATTGCAAATGGAAAAGAAGGACAAGTTTTTGTCAATAACCTAAGCACATTAACTGGGGCAGATGTAGCAGCATCTACGGATATTACGGGTAATTCGCTTCTGGGTGGTGACTGGATATTAGAGTATAGTAGCGGCAGTATTGAAACGACTACACCTTTTACAGATTCCTTAATGAACTCGTACGCAGGTTCATTAGCAACCCTATTTACGCCGAGCGATACACCAAGCAATACCAATGCAACAGATGGATTCGGAAGTGCAGGTGATTACGAACTGGGGATGGAATTCCAGACTGCAAGGACAGGACAGATTAGCGCCATTCGCTACTACAAGGCAGCAAGTGAGACAGGAACGCATATTGGCAGGATATGGTCAAGTACAGGACAACTGCTAGCTAGTGTCACCTTTACAAACGAAACAGCATCAGGGTGGCAACAGCAAGCATTAGCAACACCTTTAACTATTGCCGCCAATACAAAGTATGTAGTCTCCGTTAATGCCAACAGTCATTACGTTGCAACCACTAATGGACTGGCAGCAACATTAACGAATGGAGACATAAGTGCCGTAGCTGATGGTAGTAATGGAGTATTTAACGAAACACCGAGTGCCTTCCCCACACAATCCTGGAATAACAGCAACTACTTCCGTGACATTGTCTTTACGCCTCTTCAACCTGTGAATAACAATCCAGGGACAATAGAACTGAGTGGAACTGCAACCCAAAATGAAATATTGAGCGCCTCCGTAAGCGATGTTGATGGATTGAATGGAGTCACCATCAACTACCAGTGGCAACAAAGCAGTAACGGCACAACATGGACAAACGTAAGCGGCGCAAACAACTCAACCTTGACATTAGGACAAGAACAAGTCGGAAACCAAGTGCGCGTCAATGCAACATATATTGATGCCCTAGGTAGTAGCGAAAGCCTATCTAGCACACCCACTGGTGCCATTGTTAATGTCAATGATGTTGGTGTTGTGGCGATCGCTGGAACAACTGTAGCAGGACAAACTCTGACTGCAAATATCACTGATATCGATGGGTTAACTGGAGTCACCCCCACCTATCAATGGCAACAAAGCAGTGATGGTACAACTTGGACAAATGTAAGTGGAGGGACTACTTCTAATCTGACTCTTGACAGCAGCTATATTGGTAAACAGTTGCGTGTCAATGCTATATATATCGATGCACTAGGTGCTAACGAAAATATCCTCAGCAATCCCACTAATGCAATCACTGCTGTTTCTACCACTCAGAGCCTTTTCACTACGCAAATTCCTATAGTAACCAATGCAACAGATGGATTCGGAAGTGCAGGTGATTACGAACTGGGGATGGAATTCCAGAGTGCGAAAGCAGGCACTATTAATGCAATTCGCTACTACAAGGCAGCGAGTGAGACTGGTACTCATGTGGGTAAAATCTGGTCGAACACTGGGGAACTGTTAGCCAGTGTCACTTTTACAAACGAAACAGCATCAGGTTGGCAGCAGCAGGCTCTGACTACTCCTGTAGCGATTGATGCCAATACCACATATGTAGTTTCCGTCAATGCCAACACTCATTATGTGTCAACTCCCAATGGACTGGCAACAACATTGACAAATGGTGATGTAAGTGCAGTTGCCGATGGCAGTAATGGAGTATTTAACTTCACTCCAAACTTATTCCCTACTCAGTCTTACAACAACACCAACTACTTCCGTGATATTGTCTTTGCTGCTGTAGTCTCTAATCCTAACAACATACCTGGTACAGTTGATGTCAGTGGTGTGTCAACAGAAAATCAAACATTAACAGCTAATATCACTGATGTTGATGGTTTCACGGGAGCAAACATTAAATATCAATGGCAGCAAAGCAATAATAACGGTACAACTTGGAAAAATATTTCTGGAGCAACTAATCAAACTTTTACCCCAGATGACCCTCAAGTCGGTCAAATATTAAGGGTAATAGCGACCTACACTGACAACCTGGGTAGCAATGAAACTGTAACCAGTGCTGCTACAAATATTGTAACTAATGTTAATGATGAGGGTCTTGCTATTTTGGCTGGTAGTGCAACTATCGGAGCCAGCCTGAAGGCAAATATTTTCGATGCTGATGGACTGACAGGAAGTACCATCAACTACCAATGGCAACAGTTAGTGAATAGCATCTGGACTGATATTTCTGGAGCAACAGCCAGTTCTCTATCCCTAACAACTGCTCTATTAGAACAGCAAGTACGGGTACTAGCAAATTATATTGATGCTTTTGGTACCAACGAAGATATCGTCAGTTCAGAGGTAAGTATTGCCGCTCAAAATGCGATCGTTCTGGAAAACCAAAAAACAGGTACGACTAATTGGCAAATAAGTAACCAGGCTAACAATAATGAGATTGCTGGATTTGCTGGGGCGACAAGCATCAACAAGGGAGAATCTATTCCTATAAAGGTTTCTTTAGCAACACCTGGACAGTATAGGATTGATATCTATCGCTTAGGCTATTACGGTGGTGCTGGAGCTAGATTTATTACCAGCAGTGGATTACTCAATGGTGTAACTCAGGCTGGACCAACAATCGATCCCACTACCAGATTAGTTGAGTATAATTGGAATACTTCTTATACCTTGCAAACAGGTACAGACTGGACTACTGGATTATATACTGCGAAGTTAACTGATATAGGTACTGGGAAAGAATCCCAAGTTTGGTTCACTGTACGTGATGATAATCGCCCTGCTGACCTTGGCTTTCAAGAAGCTGTTACTACCACTGAAGCCTATAATAATTACGGTGGCTATAGCACTTATACCGTAAACAGCGCTGGTGGTCAAAGAGCTTACAAAGTGTCCTTTGACCGTCCCTTTGGGCTAACTAATAATGAGGAAGCTTTTAATAATAGAATGACCTGGGAGTACAGTATGGTGCGATGGCTGGAATCCCAAGGGTATGATGTGAGCTACTATACTAATCTTGATGTTCATACCAACCCATTACAATTGTATTCACAGAAGACTTTTTTATCGGTGGGGCATGATGAATACTGGTCGATGGAAATGTTCGATAATATCGAACAGGCACGTGATAATGGTATTAATCTAGGATTTTTCTCGGCAAATACTGCTTATTGGCGGGTTCGCTTTGAACCTTCTAGCACTGGACAAGAAAACAGAGTGATGACTGTCTATAAAGGTGATTGGGCACTCGATCCTGTTGCTCAGAATGATCCTTCTGCCGCAACTACGGTGTTTCGTAGTCCTCAACTCAATAGGCCTGAAAATAGTTTGCTAGGAGTTATGTATACTGGAAATACAGGAGTTGCTGCTGCTTTCTCAGGATTTAGCTATGTGGTTAGCAATGCCTCAGATCCTTATTATGCTCACACTGGTCTACAAAATGGGAGCACCCTTTTTGGGTTAGTAGGTTATGAATGGGATGCGGTTGTGAATAACGGCTTTACTCCATCTGGGTTAGTGATCCTATCGCAATCACCTGTTGCTCCGGTTGGTGAAGCTCCACTACTTCCCGTTGGAACAGATACCTCAATCGCCAATGCTGTTCGTTACACCGCTTCTAGTGGTGCCAAAGTTTTCTCAACAGGAACTATTCAGTGGCCATGGGGGTTAGATAGCTTTGGACCTTATTCTCGTGTAGATTCTCGTGTACAGCAAATTACGGTTAATGTTCTAGCTGATATGGGAGCCAAACCACAAACTCCAGCTACGGGAATTATTGTTAGTTAATTCATGTAGCGATTATTTTTGGGTGGCGAGAATCATCCTCGAAAAGGACATGCTCTCGTCACTCACAAAAATTGTTAATATTTTCGAGAAGTTTTAAGCATATAAGCATAAATAAGTTTTTAACTATATACAAAAAATCATTGTATGGGAAAGATTAGTAAACCAAAACTTGTATTTTTTCAAGGTAAACCAAATAGACATTTAGCTAACTTTATTAAGCTTCACAGGTTACAACATGTTAAGTGTCTATCTGAGTTTTTTGAAGTAATACTTATTCAAGAGAACTGTGATTACCAACAAATTTGTGATAAATATCAACCTGAACTTACGCTTTTTGAAAATCCTGGGAACTTTCCTAATGTTCAAAAGATAGAAATCAAAAACACTCATGCTTATTCTGAGATACCCAAATTAGGATTTTACAACGAGGATGCATGGTGCAGTAGTCGTAAGGATTTCATCTCTGATATGGAATGTTGGGGAATCGAAACTTTTTTCTCCATCTGTACTACGATTGCTGAATATATACCAGAAATAAGGGATAATTTGTTTGTGTGGCCAAATTTTATAGATGCCGAAATCTATAAAGATTATGGGGCAGTCAAAAATATACCAATGCTTTTGACTGGTGCTAGCTATGAGCTATATCCTTGGCGACAAAAAATTTACAAGCTTGTCTCTCAGTATTATCCTTCATTAATTTGTCCGCACTTGGGATACAGCAAAGCTTCAAAATTCCGAATGCTCTATGGTGAACAATATGCCCGTACCATTAACGCTTCCTGGTTTGTACCCACTTGTGGAACAGTCGCTAAAGAAGTTGTTCGCAAACATTTTGAAATTCCAGCTTCTAAAGCTTGTTTAATGACAGAAAAATCTCCAAGTCTTGAAGCTGCGGGATTTGTAGATATGGAAAATTGCATTTTTGTTGATGAAAGCAATGTAATAGATAAAATTGATTATTTATTTCAAAACCTAGAGAAACTTGAAGGTATTATTGATGCAGGTTATCAATTAGTTCATTCTAGGCATACTTTAAAACAGCGAGATCAAGTTTTCCAGTGGTTTAATTTATACAAAAATATCAAATCTGATCAAAAGATTATTCAAACTAATCCCTTTGAAAAAATGACTGTTGTAGACAAGTCATCTGGAATTAGAAGTTTACCTATTTTTCGTGATGGATTAAACATCAATCTTCTTCACCAAGGAGATGAAAAGTTATGGTCGGATCGATATGAAGAAGCAGAGGAACTATATCTAAAATGCCTTAATTATGTAGGCGTAATGCCTGAGCCAAAATTTAAATTGGCTTTGTGTAATCTTTATAAAGGTGATGCAAAAACAGCACTTGAATGGCTTGTTCCTATAATTAAACCAAACTTGGAGAATGGTCAAGTACCTAACCCCGATCCAGTAGAGTGGGCTTATTGCATTATTTCTCTTCTTTGTTTAGGAAAATTTGATGAAGCTATAGGACATGCTAATCGCTTTCCATCGTTAAAACATCCTGAACTCAACCGCGTGCGATGGATAATCGATATATTGAAAAATAGAAGCAACAAACCTTCTTGTTTACATGATGAACTTATTAAGACGCACTACAGCATTCATAAGATACCTGAGCGCAGTTTTAATGAGTGGGTAGAACAATTATGCATCATGCTTAATTCATGTCAACAATTTGATTTAGTAGAAATACTAATAAAGTATGTTGCTCCAGATCCGAAATCGTCGCAAAGTGTAGAAAATATCTCTGGCGCTACTTTCCCCCTATTAAAATCAGGAAAACTGACAAAGATTTTTTCTAGCATCGCATATATGCTCAATCCTTATCCTTTTAGAAATTCATTAATCGTCAAGGGAAGCAGAATTATCTTTAGTATCCGAAAAAAACTCGCGATAAAAACACGCCTTTTATATTTATTAAATCGTTTATAAGCGACTGCCCAACTATGAATCAGTTTTTATACAGACTTTTATATCTTACTAAAGGTCATCACAATAGGTTAATCTATATGATTTTCCTATTTGTTTTTGTCTCTTGTCTGGAAGTAGTTGGTACTGGAATTATTGGTCCATTTATGGCGATAGTTACCAATCCAAATTCCATTGAAAGTATTCACTGGTTAAACTCAGTTTATACGCAGTTAAATTTCACTTCCGAAGAACAATTGGTATTTTTTCTGGGCTTGCTAGTTATTATTGCCTTTTACGTAAAAGCTTTTTTAAGTTTCAAAGCTCAAAAAGCTGTTTTTGACTTTGGCTTTGGCTTGAGAGGAGAGTTAGCTCAAAAACTGATGAAAGCCTATATTGAAGCTCCTTATAGTTTTCACCTACGTGTTAATTCCGCAACTATTATTCAAAATGTTATTGCCTCGACAGAAAACTTCTGCATTGGTTTAGTCTTGTCATTTTTGACATCTATTTCTAACATAATAGTTATTCTGGCATTGGTAATACTTTTAGTTAAAACTGATGCCCTGGCTTTAATTTTCATTGCTATGATTATGTTGCTTGCACTTGGGTTGTTGAAACCAATGAAAGAGAGTTTAGCTAATTGGGGTAAAGACGGGTGGCAGGCTTCTAGCGAGATGATTCGTATTATGAACCATGGTATGGGTGGCTTGAAAGAAACCCGTGTTATTGGTTGTGAATCATATTTTGAAAATCAGATGGAGGAACAGACGAAAAGGTATGCTAAGAATTTAAGCATGGCTTCGGCATATGGTAATCTTCCCAGATATGTGATCGAAGCGTTTATGATTAGTTTCTTGATTTGTTTCACCCTTTTATTTATCAAAATAAATCAAGGAAACGGTCAAAGTCTAACTGCTGTACTAGGAATTTTTGCCCTTGCTTCAATTCGTCTGTTACCAGGAATCGGAAATTTAATTTCTGGTATTAACATGGTTAGAATTAACACTCATGCTCTTGATGGCTTATTCTTTGATTTCAAAGAATTGGAAAATGGAAAACTTCTACCTAGTATTGATTTTAAAAATACTTCTTTAAGTATTTCATCAAATCAAAATGAAAAATTCATATTATTTCAAGAAAATATCATTTTAGATAAACTCACTTTTCAATATCCAAATGCGACAAAAAAAGCGCTAGACGAAATCTCTTTTACTATACGTAAAGGCGAATCTATTGGAATAATTGGTAAATCAGGCTCTGGCAAAACTACTTTAGTTGATGTTATTTTAGGTCTTTTTACCCCTCAATCTGGAGATATTAAAGTTGATGGAGTTTCAGTGTATGACAATTTGCGTGCTTGGCAGAATATACTTGGCTACGTTCCCCAATCTATCTTTCTGATAGATGATACTCTTGAGCGGAATATTGCATTTGGGACTCCAGATAATTTAATCGATCAGGATAGATTAAGAAAGGCAATTGAAGTAGCTCAACTCAGTGAGGTAGTAGAGCAACTTCCTCAAGGAATCAAAACTGTCGTTGGTGAACGAGGAGTTCTCTTATCTGGGGGACAACGTCAAAGAGTCGGAATTGCACGGGTACTTTATCACGAAAGAGAAATTTTAGTATTTGACGAGGCAACTGCTGCTTTAGATAATGAGACAGAGCAACTTGTAACTGAAGCAACTAAAGCTCTAAGTGGGAATAAAACAATTATTATTATTGCTCATCGCCTCCAAACTATTGAGCATTGTGATTGTATTTATCAAATTGAAAAGGGCAGGATTGTAAAATCAGGTAATTATAAAGAAGTTATTTTAGAAAAGTAAAAAATAATTAATACAATGCTTGCTAAATAATTTAAGTTAGCAAGTTGCGTAATATCAAAAAATATTGATTCTTATGGAATACTCTCAAAATGAGAAAGTTTTCTTTTATGTATGTCCTACGGGTCCTCCTGAAGATGCCAATTATCAACATCTGATTGTGTGTCTGGCAGAGGGGTTCAAAAAAATTGGCATTGAATTTTATGCATCTAATAATTATTGGAAGCTTTCTCATAGTGAAGAAATCTATTTACTCAAGTATGAACCAAAAGTTAGTTTTCAAGATTGCACTATTGTTGTTATAGACCAACACTGGTATCGCAAATATGGTATACCTAAAGAACTATTATCTCCAAATAGAAATTTTACTACTGTCTTTTTGGATAGTGAAGATTGGTTTGGAGCATCTTGGAGTCAAGAGTTTCGACAATTTGATGTTATTTTGAGAACTCATTACAATAATAAATTAGCGAATCCCAAAAATGTTTATCCTTGGGGATTTGGATTATCGGAACGAATTTTAAGAGAAACTAATTCACCTTTGGCTTTTAAGCAACGAAAAAATGGCTTTCAAGTAAATTTTAGGCATCATTCTATATTGGGGATGCATTCTGTAAGAAAATTTGTGAATACAAAAATACTTCCCCTAGTTGATCTCATTATGCCACTTGAACGAGGAATTGATCCTCAATATTCTCCCCCATTAGATACTTATCAGTATCTTATGTGGCATCAATCTGGTTGTCGCCATTATCCAAGCTATTATGAAAGACTTCAAAAAATCCGTGCCTGTGGTGCTTTTGGTGGTTTTTTTTATCCGCCCCTTTTTAAAAGACCAAATAAATTAGCTTATATATTTCTACGTAAGTTTTTTGCTAAGTCGAGACTTAAATCAGACATAATCATTCAATGGGATAGTTGGCGATTTTGGGAATCTTTAGCGGCAGGGTGTGCAACGTTTCATGTTGATTTTCAAAAGTATGGCTGTCAATTACCTGTGATGCCTCAAAACTGGGTTCATTATATTGGATTTGATTTAGATAATATTCAAGCAACGCTCGATCGGCTGATTGAAGAACCGGAGATTTTAGAGAAAGTTGCAAGTTCAGGAAGAGAATGGGCAATTAATAATTTTGGGACAGAATCAACTGCAAAGCGATTTCTTCAAGTTATAGACCAAGCTAGAAGAGCAACAACAGAGTGACAACTAATACTCATTTTATAGAAAATTTATGAAAACATAGCCAAGTACAGTGAGTATTATGAAATTTTAGATTAAATCAATGAAAACCACACTATTAGTCAGTATTATCATTAATAATTATAATTACGATCGCTTTCTAGCTAAAGCAATTGATAGTGCTTTGAATCAAACTTATCCTCATACCGAAGTTATTGTTGTTGATGACGGTTCTACCGACAACTCACGAGCAATTATTGCAGGATATGGCGATCGCATTATTCCAATTTTTCAGTCAAACGGCAAGCAAGGAAAAGCTTTTAACAGTGGTTTTACAGCGAGTAAAGGAGGAGTTGTTATCTTTCTTGATTCAGATGACTTTTTGTTTCCCCAAGCAGTCGAACAAATACTTGCTATCTGGAAACCAAGTTTAGCAAAAGTTCACTATCGTTTAAATGTAGTTGATGCTGAAGGAATATCATTAGGCTATACTCTGCCTCAAGGAGCCTTACTCTCGACAGGCGAAGTTTGGCAAACTTTGCTAGAGTCAGGAGCTTATGCCAGTACTCCTACTAGTGGAAATGCTTTATCTCGTCAGGCGATGGAAAAACTGTTTCCAATTTCTGATGAGTATCGAACTACCGCAGATGATTATTTATCCTACTCAATCCCCTTTTATGGAGAGGTGAGTGCAGTAGAAGAACCGTTAGGAGTTTATCGTATTCATGACAGTAATCAATGGGCTTTAACCACAGTTACTAGCGATCGCTTCCGTCGCTTTGTCCAACATGATTTACAAAATTTTGCTTTGCTCCAGCAAAGAGCAGAAGAACTAGGTTATCAATTACCAAAAGACTTGGAACAGCGTTCTATCGGGCGTTTGTGGTCACGGATTATCTCGTTGCGTTTAGAACCCCAAAAACATCCTGTGCCATCAGATACTTCTTTGATATTAATTTATCAAGGTATTCGCTGCCTGTGGAAATATTCACACTTTAATTGGCAAAAGCGAATTTTCTATAGCTTATGGTTTATTTGGGTGGGATTCATGCCTATATCTTTAGCAAAACCCGTAATTACTTGGCTATATGCACCACAATTTAGACCAAAATTTATTGATTGGATAATAAATCAAGTCCGTCTTTTAGTAAACTGAGCCAAAATTGAAATTAGAGCTTTTTAGGTTATTAAAAATCAAAGACTATGGAACAACAAAAATTTCGTACTTCTTTTGGATTAATAAGAAGATTATTGATTGTCTTCACAACAGGATTTCCCGATCAAAACTTCTTAGGGGCTTTTTATATCCCATTTTTATTACAGTCAATTTCGCCAAAATTTAGGAAAAATCTGGCTTTAAATTTACTATTTATTAGTCCTCATTACTATGGGACATTACCACCTAATATTCGCCGACAGGATTTTATCGAAGCTGAACATCAAGGAATGCTCCTCAGTCGAGAATCTATGATCGAGAGGAAGGTAAAGCCTCATTTGAATCAAAATATGATTGTGTTAGATCATGGATGTGGTCCTGGATACCTTGCTAGTGCTGTTTCCCGATATTGTAATCGTGTAATCGCAGTAGACATATCCAGTGGCGTAATTGCTTGTGCCAAAGCAATTAATGGTAAGCCTAATATTGAATACATAACTGAAAGTGGTACTCATTTATCTCAAGTAGAAAATTCCAGCATAGACTTAATCTACTCTTTTGCAGTCATGCAACATGTTACTGATGATGTCTGTCAACAAATCTTACAAGAGTTTTTTCGGGTTTTAAAACCTCAAGGGAAAATTATTTGTGAATTTGTCGTAGACTTACAAAATACGGGGAATGCCTCTATTAACAAACAAATCCTTAATCCTTTCGTAAAAAAAATAAAAGAAAGGTATATTCTCCGTGTACTTGGTCGACCTTTTCCGAAAATTGAAAAATTTATTTTAGATTCTGGTTTAGAAATAGCTAAAGTTACAGCTAACAAATTCGATCCTGGAGAAGAAAAATCTAAGGATGCAGAACTGTATTACACATTTGTTCTCACTAAGCCATAGTTAATAATTATAAGAATTGTATCTAAGGTCTCACCTGGTATATTATGGCTAGTTCATCTCTTCGTGTTCTTGTTATCAGTCACGCTTATGTAGTAGGTGTTAATCAAGGAAAACTTAATGCGATCGCCAAAACTGATAAAGTTACAGTCGGTTTATTTGCTCCCAGCAACTGGAAAGCTTTAGAGTGGAATCGTCTACTGGAGTTGGAGAAACCTTACCCCAATATTCAAATTTATTCAGCACCGGTGTTCTTTACAGGGCGAGGAGGAGCTCATTTCTATGCACCATGGCAAATTTGGCAAGTATTACATAATTTTCGCCCAGATATTGTGCAAGTGGAAGAAGAAGTATTCTCTCTTTGTACGTTTGAATTAGCGATTTGGTCTCGGTTCACAGGCAAACCATTAGTTGTCTTTGGCTGGGAAAATATGGATCGAAAACTCTCCTTATTACGCTGTTGGATACGTCGATTTGTACTCAATACAGCAAGTCTAATAATTGCTGGTAATCAGGAAGGAGGAGATTTACTTAAGCTTTGGGGGTACAAAGGAACAATCGAAGTCATGCCCCAAATAGGAGTAGATACTACTTTATTTGCTCCTCAATCTGGAGAACATAACCATGATGAATTTCAGATTGGATTTTTAGGACGGTTAGTTCCCGAAAAAGGCATAGATATCTTGTTAGCAGCTGTTGCTAAACTACGCCACAAAGGGTTAATTTGCCGGATAATTCTCTGTGGTTTGGGTACGGAAGAAACAGCATTGCGTCAAAAAGCAGAAAAACTCCAGATAGCTGATTCGGTAATCTGGAGAGGAGCAGTACCCCATGATCAAGCACCAATGGAGATGAATAAATTTGATGTGTTAGTGCTTCCCTCACGAACAATTGACACCTGGAAAGAGCAATTTGGTCATGTTTTAATTGAAGCAATGGCAATGGGGATTCCTGTGGTTGGTTCTACCTGTGGCGAGATTCCTAACGTGATCGCTCGTTCAGATTTGGTTTTTGAAGAAGAAGATACTGAGGGACTGGCAGCAATTCTAGAGCGAATGATTAGCAATCCCCTTTGGCGACAGGAAATAAAGCAGTATTGTTGGGATCGAGTGCATCAAAATTATTCTCACGAAAAAATTGCCGAACGATTAATTACCCTTTGGCAATCGGTATTACAGCAACAAAGTTCTTCCACCCAAGAATTGAGCAACAGCAAGCAAAACGAAATAGGGGGTAAAGAATGCGTGTAGCGATCGCGCGAACCATGGCTGAATTCAGCATTGATGTTTATAGTAATAATCTGATTTCAGCATTAAAAACTGTACGTCCAGATTGGGAAATTATTGAATTAGCTCCCCGTTCCTTTGATCGAAGTAGTTCCTCTGTATCTTTGAGAATTCAGAAATACTATGAACGCTTTTGGCTTTACCCTCGTAGAACTAGAAAGCAAGAAGCAGACATTTTTCATATAATTGAACCGTGCGATGCTCATCTAGTTTATTGGTTAAAAAAAGCAGGTAAACATACAGTAGTCACCTGTCACGATCTAATTAACTTTTTCTATCGGGATAATCTTCAAGGTTCTGTTGAATTACCTATTATTAGTAGAAATGCCTGGATATACTCAGTTAAAGGAATGAAACAATGCGATCGCATTGTTGCCGTTTCTAACGCAACTGCTAAAGATACCCAGAAGATACTCAATATCGATCCAGCAAGAATTATAGTAATTCCTAATGCTGTTGAAAATATTTTTCAACCTTTGCTAAAAGCCAAAGCTGAATCTTTTCGCCATCAGCAGGGTGTTACAGAAGAAACAATTTGTCTTCTCAATGTGGGGGCAAATCATCCTCGAAAAAATCTTGATATTATTCTGCAAACGGTAGAAATTTTAAAACAAAAGGGTTTGTCAATACAGTTTTGGAAAGTTGGGGCAGATTTTACTATTGAACAACAAAAATTTATTAAAGCTTGCGGTCTCACAAGTTATATTAAGTATTTAGGTAAACCAGACAAATCAAAATTAGTCGAGATTTATAATGCTGCTGATATGTTGATTGCCCCTTCTTTATATGAAGGCTTTGGTATAACTCTTTTAGAAGCAATGGCTTGTGGGACTCCAGTCATTACAAGCAATGTTTCTGCCATGCCGGAAGTTGTCGGAGATGCGGGAGTTTTAGTTAATCCAACAGATGCTCAAGAAATTGCTCAGGTAGTATTTGATTTACATCAAAACCCTAATTATTACCAAACAATTAAAGAAAAAAGTTTGATGAGAGTTCAATCATTTACCTGGGAGAATACAGCAGAAAAAGTTGCTCAACTTTACGAACAATTAGTTAATTATTAGATACATAACTCCTAAACTATATTTTTCACTTTTAAAAGGTAATCATCATGATTTCGATGGCAACTAAACAATTAATTAGAAAACTATTACCTCCTTCTGTAACCATTCATTTAATGGCTGCACTCAATTATCGCCAAGGCGAGCCTGAAATCAGACTTCTTAAATCTTTAGTCGATCCTCAGAAAGATAGTATCGATATTGGTGCTAATAAAGGTATTTATACTTATTTTCTTGCCAAACTCTCCCGTCAAGTATTTGCTTATGAACCCAACCCAGAATTGGCTGAGGTTTTAGCTAAATCAGTTCCTGCTAATGTCAGTGTTCATGCGATCGCTTTATCCAATACAACAGGAGAAGCAACCCTATCTATACCCCTTGTTGATAATTTTTTTTACGATCAGTTAGGAACTTTAGAAGCAAAAGCCACTAATACAGAAGGGAAAGAAAAAACCTATCAAGTCCCTTTACAGAAACTAGATGATTGCCAGCATAGTAATATTGGCTTTATTAAAATTGATGTGGAAGGACATGAAGAAGCTGTTATTGATGGCGCATACAACTTATTGATCACACAACGCCCCAACCTGTTAATTGAAATTGAACAAAAGCATCATCCAGACAAAGATATTTTTGATATATTTGAACGAATTTTAAATTTAGGTTATGAAGGATTTTTTCTACTAGATGGGGAATTAAAAAAGTTAGATAATTTTGACAAAATGAAACACCAGAATATAAATAATTATCAAGGTCTCTCTTCTTTAGGGAAAACTTACATTTGTAATTTTATTTTCAAACCTCAATTAGATTAATAAACTTTGATTTAGGAATACTTTGTGTAAAACAACAAAAAACATCCTTCTAAAAAAATAATTTCTACTCAGATAATTAGATAATATTTATTAGGAATTTATTAATGAAAATTTGGCATGTTGGGGCATCACCCTCCCCACAAACAGTAGATGGATTAAATGCAACTGTCTGGCTAATTGCTCAAGAGCAGGCTTTAATGAGTCACTCAATAACTTTATTACTAGCATCTCCTCCAGATGAATATGCCCAGAAAATAGCCAAGAAAACAGGAATTCAATTGATGCATATTCCAACCAATATATGGAGCTACGATATGAAAAAAATAGAGTTAATTGTTAACTCGAATAAACCAGATATTGTGCATATGCATTCAGTTTTTCTTCCAAATTTGGCGACTTTAGCAAAGTATTTAGTTAGAAAAAAAATTCCCTATGTAATTACTCCCAATGCCATTTCGTCTAAACTTCTTAAAAGAGGTTGGTTTAAGAAAAAAATTTATAGTTGGCTTCTAGAAAAGCCAAGATTCTATCAAGCATCTGCTATTTCCTCTGTAACACCAAAGGAAGAAAAAGCTATTAGGGATTTTGTCCCCAATTTTACAGGAATTATTAAGTGTATACCTAACCCGATCAATCCTAATCAGATCACAGAAAATAGATGGAAAGGTAATTTAAAAGCTAAGAAATTAGTTTATATGGGACGCTTTGATGTTCTCCATAAAGGAATAGACATCTTAGTGGAGATTGCACGTTTGTTGCCATCAGATATAGAGCTTCATTTATATGGAACTGAAGATGTTAAAACACTTAAATGGCTAAAGCATCTTCAAAGTAATCTTCCTTCAAACATTTATTTTCACTCTCCTATTTTTGATTCTAACAAAGCTGCAATACTTTCTGAAGCTAGTCTTTATATTCAGATGTCTCGCTGGGAAGTATTTGGAATTTCAATTGCTGAGGCTATGTATTTAGGTCTACCATGTGCTGTTGCAAGCACGGTGAATTTTGCTGAGTTATTTGACCAACATAATCTAGGTATTGTCTTGTCTCCCGAACCACAAACAGCGGCAAATCGTATAGTGGAAATATTTAAACAACCTGCTCAAATGAAACATTGGTCTGAATCTGCACAATCCTATGCGAGACTTCACTTGTTACCAACTACCATCGCTAAAAGTTACCTAAATCTCTACCAAGAAGTTATTGAGCAATGAAAATACTTATCTCTGCATATTCCTGTGAACCCGGCATGGGTTCAGAACCGGGCGTAGGATGGAATGTTGCTCGCGAAGTTGCCAAATATCATGAAGTTTGGGTACTTACACGTCCAGATGAGAGCAAAGATATTATTGAAACTGAACTGGAACGTAACCCTGTACCCAACCTTCACTTTGTTTATTTTACTCTTCCTTTTTGGCAAGATAGCCGCAAGTGGGGTCATTCGGGAGGAATGCAACTTCACTATTACCTTTGGCAAATTCAAGCTTACTTTGTTGCTCGCCGTCTGCATCAACAAATTAGCTTCGATCTGACACACCACGTCACCTTTGTTAAATATTCCAGTCCTAGTTTTCTTTCCCTACTCCCGATTCCTTTTGTTTGGGGTCCTGTAGGTGGTGGGGAATCTGCCCCAAAAGCGTTTTGGCAGGATTTTAGTTTGAAAGCTAAAATTTATGAAATTGCACGTAGTCTAGTTCGCTGGTTGGGTGAACAAGATCCGTTTGTACATATTACTGCTAAAAAAAGCGTTTTAGTCAGAGCAACAACTAAAGATACAGCTGATCGTCTTTATCAAATGGGCATCAGTAATTTGAAAATCATACCAGAATCAGGGTTATCGACAGAAGATATAGGCAAACTTTCTCAATACCAAATACTTAATGACGTACCAGTAAGATTTATCAGTATGGGTAGACTTCTCCATTGGAAAGGCTTTCACTTAGGAATTCGCGCCTTTGCTGAAGCAAATCTACCAAATACAGAATACTGGGTTGTAGGAGGAGGGGTTGAAGGCGATCGGCTCCAAGCTTTAGTACAGGAGTTGGGAATTGCTCAAAAAGTTAAATTTTGGGGTAAATTACCTCGTGAAAAGACTTTAGAATTGTTGAAAAAATCTCATATTTTAGTCCACCCTAGTTTACATGATTCTGGTGGGTGGGTGTGTATGGAGGCAATGGCAGCAGGTCGCCCTGTAATTTGTCTAGACTTAGGGGGTCCTGCGGTTCAAGTGACGGCAGAAACTGGCTTCAAAATTCCTGCTGATGAACCTGCTCAAGCTGTAGCCGATCTAGCCTTAGCAATGATTCAGTTGGCGAAAGACCCACAACTAAGACTCAGCATGGGTCAAGCAGGTCGGCAACGGGTCAAAGAAAACTTTAGCTGGCAAGTTATCGGGGAGAATTGGAATACAGTTTATCATCAGGTTGTAAAATAACTGGTAGTGCTAAAAAAATTAATGAATAATGCCTTTTAATGGTGTATATAAAAGTGAGTGAATCTGCACTCCAAACAACTAGTAATGTTACACCAACCAACAGCCAATTTAAGCAAGAAGAAAGCAGGATTTGTTAAAAATTACAAGCTTATTTTTGCTGCCTTTGCTACAACTTTCTATTCGCGAATTTTTTGCTCGATCACTCGTGCACCATCAATTCTAAACTTTTTTCACTTCGTAACTGTACCTTTGGCAATGGTAGTTGCAATATTAACTACTCGAATCAAAGATCGCCATCAAATTCATGCTGTCTGGTCTATTGTTTTTGCACTCCTCTTTTTCCTTGGCATAATGGTCGCCAGTGCATTTGTCAATAATGCTGGGCTTGTTAATGTCATCATTAACTTTTTGATGCTTGGAGAACCTTTTATGTTTCTCTTGGCGATCGCTTGTGTCGATTTCTCCATAGAAAGTCTTAATAAGTTCAGGTCGTGGCTAATTATCTCTGCATTAATCAATCTTTTATTAGCAATTATTCAAAAGTTTCTTTTAGTTGCAGGACGGATAAGTGCAGCCCCGTACGATGAAACAGATGGAGTACAAGGAGTTTTTTTTATATCGGGAGCTGGAGGCTATATTTCTGCTTCTGTCTCAGTTAGTGTTTCTATTTATTGCCTTCTGTATCTTAAAACAGTTCCACTGTGGATACGTATTCTGGCAATAATAGGAACAATTTATCAAATTCAAATTGCGGATACTAAACAAGTAATTCTAGTCAGTGGACTGGCTTGGTTCGCAATTGCCTTGACTAAAGTTCAGGATATCAATAAGTTTCTAATCTATGCAACCTCTATTGGCTTAGCCATTGCAGCTTTCTGGTGGGCGATTCATAACCTAGAATTATTTGAGGTTTACGCCCAATGGTTAACCAGAGATGACATTAATAATAGTGATTCGGGTGGTGGTTTAGATGTCAAAATAGAGGGTATTCGCAGAGTTCTTTCATACTACCGTTCCCCTCTGAATTGGTTACTAGGACTAGGACCTGGGCATACGCTCGGTCGGTTAGGAGGATGGACAATTAGTGATATGTGGAGTATCCTATCTCGGTTAGGAGCTACAAAACATCCTCTGTACGATGAAATGTGGAGTTTTATTAATAGTAATTGGATTGCTCTGTCAAGTACCTTATACGTTCCCCTATTTACCTGGGCTGGAGTTTGGGGTGATCAGGGTTGCCTGGGAGTTGCTGCTTATTTATATCTTGGTTTTTTAGTATGGAAATATTTCTGTATTGATGATTTTTGTAAATTTCTTATTCTCACAGTCTTTATTTATGGTTTTTTTCTAACCCAAGTGGAAGAACCTGGCTTTATGCTTTCTACAGTTATTCTGATTGGATTACGTTGGCACGAACACCGAATGCATTTAGGAATACGCCAGAAAAGTCAGAGAAAATCAATCCTTCTACCGAAGTTAGACAAATGAATAAGAGACTATTGAAATACTCGATCTTTTCTCTTTTGTTTGCTACTTCCCTTGGCATTGTAATTTTTTTAAGTAAGAGTATTGCCAAACCTAATAATTATTATATTGTTGCACCAACTGGTTCAGACAAAAATCCTGGAACAATCGATCGCCCGTTTAAAACTATTCAAAAATGTGCCACTGTTGTTCAGCCAGGGGAAACTTGTTGGCTAAGAGCAGGTATTTATCGTGAGGAGGTTCGTCCTGGGGTTTCAGGGACAGCAGAGGCACCGATAACCTTTGCAGCTTATAAAAATGAAGATGTCACTATTTCTGGGACTGAAGCAGTTGAAGGATGGAATACATATCGCAACTCAATTTATCGTCGCCAGGTGAGTTTACCTGTCAATGGCTATAGGGATATAGATTTCTTTGCCAATCAGGTATTTATCAATGGGGAAATGATGCCGGAAGCCCGTTTTCCCAATATGGATGAAAAACGAGATTTTCTACGTCCTGCTCTCATCGGTGGAGGGGTTAAAAGTCAGGGAGGACTATTAGCTAGTATTGAAAACAAAGAAATTCCTCATTTATCTGAAGGATGGACTGGTGCAAAAGTCTGGACTAATGAATGGTATACCACCCGCACAGGTACAATAACTGGCGGAACAGCAGGAAAATTAACTGCTAAAATGACTGCTCCTTGGGATAGGGGTGGATTTTGGTTTTATCTTTTCGGCAAATTAGAATTACTTGATAATCCAGGAGAATGGTTTTACGACTATAAAAGCCAAACTCTTTACCTTTGGGCACCTGACAGTAAGATACCAACCAAAGTAGAAGTTAAACAGCGCAACTTTGCTTTTGATTTAAGCGATCGCTCTTATATTTCTTTACGTAATTTAAACCTATTTGCTAACACAATTACCACGAGCGATCGCAGCACTAATATAGTTATTGATGGTATTCGGGGTAAGTATGTGTCCCACCACATGACTTTGCCACCTCTACCCAAGTCAGAACAAGCTCCTAACTCTGATAATGGTTTAATTGTGGCTTCCCATGCCCACGATACTGGAATTCAATTACGTGGAAACAGTCATACACTCAAAAACTCAATAATCGAGTGGAGTTCTGGTAATGGTGTACTGCTAGAAGGGAAAAATCATACAGTAACCAACAATATTATTACCAACAGTAATTACATGGTGTCCTATGCCGCTCCTGTCCGCATTAATGGCACTGGTCATCAAATTACCCATAACACAATCTCTCGTGCTGGTCGTGACGCAATTAATATTGATTGGCATACCGCAGGTACAGATGCTCGTAACATTGAAATTGCTTATAATGATATTTCTCGCTTTGGTATGCTCAGTACCGACTTAGGAGCTATTTACATTTGCTGCTACATTAATTTAGAAGGTGGTTCGATTCATCATAACTGGATTCGAGATACCCAAGCTTTTAGTCCATTCTGGGGTACTCGCGGTATTTATTTAGACCTCGAAAGCTTCAACAGCACTATTCACCATAATGTAGTCTGGAATTTAACTGGAGGAAAAGACAACCATAACTTACTGGTAGGTAGTCCTAGAGGATACGAGCGAGTCTTTAATAATACTTTTATGGGAGATGTGGTTATGGGTGGAGGTTCGATTGAGGCGCGTAATAATATTTTTGCAGCATCTAAAACTATAACTGCCAATAAACAATCCAATAACTTGTTTATAAACAATAATCCGAAGTTTTCTCAACCTCCTACCAAAGAAGCAAAATCTCTTCCTGACTTTAGCTTAAAGTCAAACTCTCCAGCTATTGATGCTGGGGTGATAATTCCTGGTATTACAGAAAATTTTGTTGGTGATGCGCCCGATATTGGTGCATACGAGCGAGGTACTCCCATCTGGAAAGCTGGTTCGACTTTAGAGAACAATTTGAAAAAAAAATAATTAAATATGCATGTTTTAATTGCCGCTTTACATCGACCTATTCAACCAACTGGTGTTTGCCGACACGCTGCTAATCTAGCTCGTTGTTTAGCAGGAAATGAAGAAGTTACCAAAATCAGTTTAGTGATAGGAGCTTGGCAAAAAAAATATTTTGAAACCTCTTTTCCTCTTACCTCTGAAAAAGTTCAACTAATTAGTGTCAAAATCAAAAACAGTTCTCTCGCCAGAAATATTTGGTTTCTCAGGGGTTTACCCCAACTAGCAAATCATCTCAATGCAGATATTATTCATCTTTCCTTTCCTTTCCCATTCCTCAGAGCTAAATTTAATGCTTCTGTAGTCACTACTATTCATGATTTATATCCTTACGAATGTCCTGATAACTTCGGCTTTCCTCAAGTTTGGTTCAATCGTCTATTTTTAAACCAATGTATTAGTAATAGTGATGGTCTTGCTTGCGTATCTAGAGTAACATTAGATAAACTAAAGTTTTATTTCCCCTATCTTAAACCCAGTACAAAAATTGATGTAATTTATAACTATGTTGACTTTGAGAATGTTAAACCTCAAGTTCCTCAAAAGATACCAGCAAATAGTTTATTTTTATTATCTGTTGCCCAACATCGTCAGAATAAAAATTTAGATTTGTTGATTAAAGCTTATTCACAGTTACTAAATAACAAGCAATTAGTTCCAGATACTAAATTAGTCATTGTTGGGACTTCTGGACCAGAAACTCAAAATATTAAAGATTTAATTAGCCATTTATCTGTAGAAAAGAAAGTAATCCTACTAGCTGCGATCGATGATCAAGAATTGTGTTGGTTATATCAAAATTGTCAAGTTTTTGTAATTCCTTCTGCCACGGAAGGTTTTTGTCTGCCTCTAGCTGAAGCTCTCCACTTCAGAAATTTAATTGTCTGCTCTGATATCCCAATTTTTAGAGAAGTTGGTACTAATGACTGTACTTATTTTTCTTTAGAGACTGATGCTGTTACTAACCTCAGCCAAGCCATTATTCAATCGATAAAGAAACCTAATTTATCAAACTATACCAATGTAGAGCGCTTTGAAAAATCAAATATAGCCAAGCAATATTTAAATCTATATTATCGAGTTAATTCAAAGTGTTCTTAAAACGGAAAGTTATTGTCAATTAATTAGTCAAATGATTAATCACTACACCCAACATAGGTATTTTAGATATATTTAATTGAGAAACAGCTTCTTTGAGCTTTAAACCTTGTAACTTACCTAAACCAGTGACTAACACTACTCCATCAGTGTTGTTAGCTAACAACTTGACATCGGCATAATCAACAATTGAAGCAACATCATAAATGACTAGCTCAAATATTTGTTGTAATTCTTGCATCAAGTTTCGCATTTTTGCAGAAGCCAGTAAGCCACTAATATTAATATCGCTATTTGTATTTCTTGATGACAAAATAAATAAATTTTCATCTAAAATAGATTGTTGAATAATGCTCTTAATATTTATCTCTGCATTTAAATTATCAGACAATAAAATATCACTTAAACCTTTGATTGAATTTAATACCATGTGACTAGTCAAATTACCTGGATTACGCATATCAACATCAACCACTAATACTCTAGTTCCTGACGCTGCTATAACTTTAGCTAAATTAAGCGCCACAGTAGATTTTCCTTCCCCAGATATAGTAGAAGTCACAATCAAGGAATGAATATCTTTATCTTTTGCAAATAAGCTCAAGTTAGATGCTAAAAAAACATAAGCTTCTACATATGGAGAGAGCAAATTCTTGACAGCATAGTTTTTATTATAATTTTTATTTGTTGACTGCTTTTCTTTTGAATATATTTGTTTAATGAAATCAAGTATTTTCTGAAAATATAAGTTATTGTAAGAGTGATTAAAGGGAATAATCCCTAAAATTGGTTGATTGATAATTTCTTGAATTTGATTGGGACTATACACTAGATTTTGAGATGTCTCTAAGAGTAATGCTGTTCCTACACCAAGCAACAACCCTAAAAGTGTACCTAATATTATGTAATTTGCGATGCTAGCAGCATTTGTTTTGGGTTCTCCTACGAGAGTAAGCAACTTCCAAGGAGCTTCTTTTTGAGCAGACTCCAGTCGTAGAGCTTCTCTTTGAATTAGAAGGTCATTCAGTTGTTTGACTGTAATTGTCATTTCTCTTTCGATATTTTCGTATTTTCCTGTCACCTCTAACCATTCTTGGAAATTTTTTTGCATATTTGCAATTTCTTTATTAATGACTTGTATCTGTTTTTGTTCTAAACTAACTTGATTGTCAATCTTTTGTTGAATAGTAGCTATTTCTAAATTTATGAGAGAAACTATGGCTCGTCTTTGTTCTTGTAAATTCTGAATTTTGGTACTTTGATCTGAAAAAATCGCAGATTGCTTGGCAATTTCACTATCTATTTTTTGCAAGTCTTCCAATAGTGCATTATATCGGGAAGTACCAATTAGCATCGCTGTAGTTGATGTGGTAGACTCCTCATTGAGTTCTCTTTTAGCAAGAGCAGCTTGCCTTTGAGTTTTTTCTAATTGTGATTTGTATTCAATTTGCTTAATAGTAAAAGTATCTATTCTTTGAGATATTTGAGAACCTTGAATTGATGGATTGATAATATTATAGTTTTTCCTTAATTCTTGTAATTTATAATTAAGTACATTCACCTTACTCTGTATTCTGGGAATTTGCTGGTTTAAAAAATCTAGTCCTCTATTTACCCCAGATTGCCTTTTTCTCAAACTATAGTTCAAATAGGCTTGTATTAACTCTTCTAAAACATCTTTAACTTGCTCGCGATCGCTATGTTGATAAAATACTTCTAAAATTCCTTTTTTTTCGTCAGCTTTTAAGTTTAGTGTACTAGTAATCGAGTCGTAGTTAATTCCTGGATACTTTTCTTTTAGTTTTATAACAATAGGTGCAATGAGATCAGGACTTTTTAAGTTTTTTATTTGTACTTCATCTAAAGTAACGGCTCCAATGTCTTCTGTAGTTTCTCGCGATTGTGAAACAGAAGAAGTAACTTTGGTTTCAATACTAACTCGCTCAGAAAGTATTTCAAAACTAGCTTCATAGGTAGGAGTACGCTTGAGGGCGCTAACAAAAGCTAAAGAAGACATAAAAATAGTGATTCCTACCACGACATGAATCTGCCGGATAATCCTGTCTTTGAAATCAAGTAAATTTAATCCGCCTTCGGCAGCGTCATAATATTGGAAACTTTGATTAATTGGCTCTATTTGCTGAGATTGAATTGTTTTCATATGTTTGCTTTAATTAAATATTCCACTCAGGGCTAAAAGGATGCTGTAATTTACCATGTATCTGTACTAGGTTTAACAACGACGCATTCCAAGTATTTGAGGAGTTACGACGATAAATCATAAATAATACAGCAGATTCAATCAAGGTGAATCAACGGATATCAGTTGGTTAATGTAAAGTTTTGTGTCATTGTGTCTTATTTCTGAGTTTACAAACTTCAAGGCTAATGAATCTCAACTTTTTAGGCAACACATTTTACCCTTTTAATTGCTCCATGAATATGTCTATGTCTCACTTTTGATATGTTATCAAGCGGAAGTAAAGGCTTCCGTGGTGTATCGCAATCCTTGGGTCACCACATTGCTAACGACGCAATCCGTGACTGGGTATTCCCCCACTTCGACAAAGCAAAGAAAGAAAACAAACTCGACTTTGAACCAGGTCCTTACGATGTCGCATTAATTGGTGACTACAACATCGGTGGTGACGCATGGGCAAGCCGCATGTTGCTAGAAGAAATGGGATTGCGCGTCGTTGCTCAGTGGTCTGGTGATGACGCATAGCTACATATCAAATCACAAGCCATTTTTAATAACATTCACCTCTCATTACACTGGATTTTTCCTTAATGTTTTAATCCCGTTGCCGGGAATCGCTAAGTTTCAAGGACAGAGTTCTATGTGTATTCAATTCTGCCAAAATGTTTCAGTCCCGTTGCCGGGAATCACTAAGTTTCAAGTTGGTTGATTCCATCTGCGCGATCGCAACTACAACATAACGTTTCAGTCCCGTTGCCGGGAATCACTAAGTTTCAAGTAAATGTGTATTCGTCGATCAACCCGCGTAATATTATGTTTCAGTCCCGTTGCCGGGAATCACTAAGTTTCAAGCCAGAAATTGCTCTCACAGATACCGACCAGGAAAAAATGTTTCAGTCCCGTTGCCGGGAATCGCTAAGTTTCAAGTTTTCCAGTTGGGAAAACTCGATAGGACTGCGGTGTTTCAATCCCGTTGCCGGGAATCGCTAAGTTTCAAGACAGCAGAAAATATTCGCGCAGCTGTAGATAAACTGCTAGTTTCAATCCCGTTGCCGGGAATCGCTAAGTTTCAAGGCCAGAATTAGTTTTTCTATAAATTTTTCTATAAATGTTTCAATCCCGTTGCCGGGAATCGCTAAGTTTCAAGTTCTGGAAAGTAGTTGAATATCAAAAAACAATTTACGTTTCAATCCCGTTGCCGGGAATCGCTAAGTTTCAAGTCTAAATCAAAGTTATTTTCATCAACACAAAAATCTTGTTTCAATCCCGTTGCCGGGAATCGCTAAGTTTCAAGTAATCGGCTAAAGTCTCGAACACCACTACAGGATAATCGTTTCAATCCCGTTGCCGGGAATCGCTAAGTTTCAAGGCTGCTTCCGCCATTGACAAACTGGGCAAAATCTAAGTTTCAATCCCGTTGCCGGGAATCGCTAAGTTTCAAGTATAAATCAGCTTGCCATTATGAACATCGGTGGTAAGTTTCAATCCCGTTGCCGGGAATCGCTAAGTTTCAAGAGGATAGTAAATATAGGGGTAAAGGTTATTTCAAGTGTTTCAATCCCGTTGCCGGGAATCGCTAAGTTTCAAGGAGAGAGGTAATAAATAAGTTAAAAGTAATAAACCTGTTTCAATCCCGTTGCCGGGAATCGCTAAGTTTCAAGTCAAATTACATTAGAGTTAGCATTAAAAGCAAAGATAGTTTCAATCCCGTTGCCGGGAATCGCTAAGTTTCAAGTGTACATGACTGCATCGATAAAGATATAACATCAGTTTCAATCCCGTTGCCGGGAATCGCTAAGTTTCAAGCATGTCTGCATTGCATTGCACATATGATTGCAGATAGTTTCAATCCCGTTGCCGGGAATCGCTAAGTTTCAAGTTAGCGCATTTGGATTAAATGTCTCTTTACCTCCAGTGTGTTTCAATCCCGTTGCCGGGAATCGCTAAGTTTCAAGTGTGGTATCTATTTTCGGTTCATGAATTAGGCTTACGGTTTCAATCCCGTTGCCGGGAATCGCTAAGTTTCAAGAACCTGATCTAGATGGAAGAGGTGAGACTTATTGGTTCGTTTCAATCCCGTTGCCGGGAATCGCTAAGTTTCAAGTTGGCACGGTTATAGTCAATAGCAAATTTATGTCGTTTCAATCCCGTTGCCGGGAATCGCTAAGTTTCAAGGTGCCTTAGTCGTCGGTAGCGCTTGTTTTTTCTGATGGTTTCAATCCCGTTGCCGGGAATCGCTAAGTTTCAAGGTTATGTAGTCCAGTATACTTATGTATATGTTTCGACGTTTCAATCCCGTTGCCGGGAATCGCTAAGTTTCAAGAATGAGTTTACCATAGGAAAGTATAAGGATGAAAAGTTTCAATCCCGTTGCCGGGAATCGCTAAGTTTCAAGAACAGTGGATGGGGTTTTTGAATGCTTTGATGGTTATGTTTCAATCCCGTTGCCGGGAATCGCTAAGTTTCAAGGGGCTTTTGCGAGTTACACTTGCATGAAATCCTGTTTGTTTCAATCCCGTTGCCGGGAATCGCTAAGTTTCAAGACCGCCATCTGAAACCCTTACAGAGCAAGGATTCCACAAGCAGTTTTGGCAGATCGAAAAAATGACCTCATTTCAGCCTCACTTATTGACACAAAATATCAATAGTCTCGAATATGAAAACGCTGTAAGTATTAACTTGTCTAGGTTCTGGCGATTTTGGCAGAACCCCCCAGGTTTTAGACCTCGCTTCGGTCTGCCAAACATCAAGCTACTAACCAACTATATAATAATTGCTTGCTCTTGTCGAGGTTTTTCCGAACCATAAGTAATAGTTCGTTTCACAGAACCCGCATCGAGTACGTAAACCCGCACCGAATCTTCTTCTGGTTTGATTAACTTTTCAATCTTAATTCGCATCTCAGTAAATTTTACCGCAGTTAAAAAACATTCAAACACACTATATTGCGTCCAATTTCCGTAACCAGTCAGCATTTTGTGCAAACGATTTCGACGCTTATTTGCAGCTTTGTTGTCAGGTAAATCGTAAATAATGAGGTAAAACAACGTAGTCATACAATTTTGGATTCGGGATGTAAAAACTCAAAATCTCTCTTTCCAAGAGAGATATAAGCAAGAGAGGTTCCTTCTTTACCGCAAAGCTAGTGGTTTATAGGGGATACCTTCTTGTAAATGGCGACTCAACAACCTAGCTTGTAACTCGATCGCACGTCGATAGGTGCAGCGATAATTAAAGACTGGATGGGTAAATTCATCATTCATTTTCCGCTCAAATGCAGTTAAAAAAGTCTTTCTTCCCACATCGGAAAGGCGATATGCACCCAAACTCTCGCTAAAATCCTGGGGTTGAATTTCTCGTTTGCTCAATACTCCCAGCACGACGTTATCGGCAACTAAAGCGCGAAATTCTTCCATTAAATCCAATACCATTGCAGGTTGTCCGTGATGAACTTCGTGTAAATAACCGATATAAGGATCAAGTCCAGCGAGATGAACCGCAGCTGTAACTTGGGTTTTCAGTAAAGCATAGGAGAAACTCAACAAGGCATTTACCGGATCAGTGGGTGGATTCCGATTGCGTCCATTGAATGTCCATTGTTTACCCACCATTTTTTGCCAGCAAGCAAAATATTCCCGGGCTGCTAATCCTTCAATTCCCCGCACTTGATCGATGGTTTGTTGGTTTTTAACTAAGTTTTTTCGCTCTTTGAGAGGGTTATCTTTTTGGTTGTGACGGTAAAGAACATTGTACTGATTGTGGATTTTGGTAGTCACTATGGCTTTGACAAGTTCCAAACGCTCTGTAGGGTTGTTGTAAACTCGGTATTGAGCCAATCGTAATTGACCATTACGCGAGTATCCGGGTAGGGCAGAACCTAAGTATTTGCCGAAAAAGGAAAGATAGTGAACGGGCATTCCTAATTCCAGAGCATATACTAGAGCATCTCCGGTAACTTGAGGATTTCCCATGAGAACAACTTGTTCGGCGGTTTGGGCTGGTATAGTTTTTTTCTTCCAAGTGCCGTCTTCCTGTTTGAGGGAAACGGTAAATGCTTCGTAAACTTTGCTTAAAACAGCTTCTGGTTGGGTAACGTAAATTACAGTCATTTTATTTTGGATTTTGGATTGTGGATTTGGTAGTGCGGGCATCTTGCCCGCGTTTGCTTGCGTGAAAAAGCATCTTGCCCGCGTTTGGTTGAGTAAAAAAGCCGTCTTGCCCGCGTTTGGTTGAGTGAAAAAGCATCTTGCCCGCATTGGGTTGAGTGAAAAGCCGTCTTGCCCGCGTTTGGTTGAGTGAAAAAGCATCTTGCCCGCATTGGGTTGATAGGAAGGGAGCAATACCAATTCACAATTCGCAAGTCGCAATTCGCAATTAAAAAACTTAGATGCAGCAAAGCTTTCAGGATTTACATCTGTATCAGATTTTTCGTGAAATGGTACAAGATGCTCCCACTACATAAATCGGTATAAATCGGTTATTGGGAAATTGTCCGTAATGCTTTGACTTCAAAGGGTAAGCAAATTCTCTGCAAACTACAGGATTGACACTTTTTCGTATTATCAATAGGTCTTGGCATTTCCCTTGTTGCTGCAAGTTGGGCTAGTGCGATCGCATTCTCTGTTGCTTGTCGTAGTTCGGGAGTAAAGGCTACAGTTTGTCGGCGGCGGTTGGCGTGGTAAAAAATCTCACCATAAGCTATGTTGCGTCCGGTGCGTTCTTCCAAACATAAGGCAGCACCGCAGAGTTGAAAATGGTCGTTGAGGTGTTGTGCCATTTTCCCTTTTTTGTATTCCACGGGTACAAGTTGACCTTCTGACTCTTCCACCGCATCGATGATTCCAGCAACTTTTAAGCGATCGCTCCACACCCATTGTTGTTGACGGATAATAGTTTCGCCTTCGGTAATCACTAATTCTTCGTTAATATTGCGGTGTAAATGGCGACCAAGAATAATATGCTCGTTATCTTCCATTTCCCCCAGCACATATTCCAGGTAAAATCGGCGTGGGCAATATTCCCAAGCGTTAAGATACGCTAGGGGTAAATAATTTTCAGTCATTCGATTTTAGATTTGAAATTTTAGATTTTGAATTGGGAATATTATCAAAGTTGAGTGGTGCTAGCAGGGAGCGAGACGCTAGCACTACAAATTGATTGGGTATTTAAAAAATTGGATGTTCTTTAATTGGGGATTTCAACCTGCCCCATTCCCATCGCTGTTTTTCTACCAACTCCCGCATAGCTGGCAAATTGGGCTAAGGTGGTGGCGATTCTGGCTTGTTCGCTGTCGGCAAACTTATATTTAACTAATCCTTCTGCACCTATTTCTGCTCCACCTTCCATCTTCATAGCGTAGGTTTTCAGGTCGTAGGCGGAAACCATACCATTCCATTCGATTTTAGGGAATTTTAACGCTTCTGGTGCAAATAGATTCCAACGTCTTAATAGTCCATTGAAAACTAGTTCGGGTAGGGGAAAGGGTTGGACGTTTTTAGCTTGTTTAAAACTTGTGGGGGTGAGAAATCGTAAATCTATGGTGTTTTGAGTCGGTGATTGGGCAATTTTCTCAAAGCTGGTTGTTTGGGCGATATCAATCCAAGCATCCATTCGACAAGGTATTCCCGCGATAGTAATTTCTTTCCCTAAGTCTGCATTAATTCCCCACAGCAAAGGTGCGAGTAATTCTTTTTGTAACAAACTAATTTTGAGGAGGATTTTTTTGGGAGAGCAATATTCCCACCCTGTTGTTAGAGGTAGGCTTTCTTGTTGGTGGAGATTTGCGGCTAATTCGGGGCTAGTATTGGCAAACCAGCGAAAACATAATGCATGGATAGCACGGGCTAAAGTCGGGGGGAGGGGTTGGACTGAATAGATTGCGATCGCAATTTTGTGGAGAGAGTCAGAATTTACTTCCACACCACTGATTTCGTAGGGTTTCTGTCGCCATTCGACTAAGTTACTGCCCGCAATTTGCCCCCACAGCATCCCCATAAAATTGTCATATAAATTTGCGTCTGGTAGTACCGCCATAATTTTGGTTACACCATCAGTTTTACGTAGGGGTATCCAAATGGGCTTAATATCTTCCTGGATATCTTCCGTTTGCAACCATTCACTTAAGTTAACCGGCGTGGTATTTGTTTGAGTAGTACGTAAAATTACACTGAGTCCGGCAAAAGTTGGTTCAATTTTCGGTTCTGTTGTTAACTGGTTTTCCAAGAGGTTCGCGGTTTTTATGGTGGTAGAATTTTTACTATCAGTCTCTTTGGTAGAAGTCATAACGGGCACTAGTAGAGCGAAGCTTTAATGGTAACAATCCTGGTTTGATAATTCTATCTTTGTCGATAGTGGCTCTGTCGTTGGAAAAGGGATTTATCTTGTTAAAAGTGGTTTTTGCACCAAAATCATCCATCGGTTGGATGGTAAAACTGTTGTTGGGGTTAGGTGTGAAAGTGGGTTGGTTTGTTGTTTGGGTGCGATCGGGTAAGTATTGAAAGAAGCAACCTTTTTTACCAAAGTAGTTGATTTGGGCAAAAAGTTGGGTTAATTCTTGTAACTGATTTTGTAGTTTGTTGCGTGATTTTTCTGGTGATTTATTTGACACCTCTTCATTAATTCCCACACAAATTTGCAATTCACCTTGTAAATGTATCCATTCCCGAAATACAAAACCGTCTTGCATGGGAAGGGTGGTTCTACTTTTATCGGCTTTGTCTGCGGTTTGGTCGTAATATCGAAGTTTGTAACCATTCCGATTGACTACCAATTGTTCGGGTGGAAGGATGTATATCTGCAAATCCCGAATCCAGGTAAATTCCTGTTTTATCCAATCATCAAAATCGTCTTGATGATGTTTTCCCTGGCTTTCCAATAAGGCTTTGAGTAATGCCATTTTGATAGTATAGGGTGTGGGAACCAGATTGGAACGAGCTGCCATGCTGGTTGCATCGGAACGTTTGAGGGTGAATAAGCTCACGGGTTGGTAGCAGACAGTGAGCCATTTTGACTCTGGAAATGGAGGGGAATTAGAATTGGGGGAATTATTCAACTGCTTCGGCATTTTCGCTCTCCCAGGGTTGTCCTTGTTCGATGATGGCTTGAATTTGTTCGGCGAATTGTGCCATGGAATCAAATTCAAAGCAGCGAATCGTACCTTCTCCATTGAGGTTATTTAGGGTGTCTGCCAAACTGAGAATTTGACGGTTGTAACTTTCTTCCAACGGGCTTAACATGGGTGCGGGACAGCGACGAGTGCTGACGGTAATTACACCTTCAAAGTAGTCGGGGTGAGGTAAATGGGTGTTACGTTTGGCTCCGTTGGGTTGGAGATAGGTGTAAAGAATACTTTTTAAGAGTGCGTCTAAGCGTTGTTTACGTTGATTCGCATCGATGCTGTAGCTGAAATTGTGGGGATTATAACCGATGCGGAATGCTTCCACATTCAGGACAGTTGCATATAAACCAGAACTGACTTGGACATTGTAGGGAGTTGGGTTTTCGACTCCGTATTTAGCGTGGAAGTAACTTTGGGTTTTGACGTAGGTGGGTAAACCGACAACTGCACCAAATTCAATCACAGATTCGCGTTTGAGGGTTTGTCCTTTCTTTTCTGTCACCATGAATCCTTCTAAGTCGCTGATGGTGCAGAGTTGTAGGACTTTGGCAGTTTTTGAAGCTAAATCTGTATCTTTTTCGGTAAAAATGGGTAAGTTTTTGTCAATATCATAACCGATGCGATCGGGATTAAATTGTTTGCCTCCTGCGGATAAACTTAGATTAGATTCAAGGGCGATGCGGTGTAAATGTTCAGCTTGAATATGTTTGAGCATATCACCGGAAATCCCGTTAACATATTCGGGTTCATTTCCACCTTTTTGAACGATATAAAAACGGCGAGTTAAGGATTGATTGCCTTCGTTTCCTTCGTTGTTGAGGGCATGGATTTGCCAGGAAAGTAAACCGCTAATGGAGAGGGAATAAATGGGAAAGTGTGAATTAGTCATTTTGGCTTGATTAGTGAATAATTAAGTGAATTAATAAAGTTTATAGTTGCACTTCAGGACTTATTGAATAAGCTTTAAGCAATTAAAGCAACTACTATTAAATTGGAAATGGGACATTATGCTGCCCTTTTCTTGTAGTTTACTTCTTGAAGGGTATACCGTAAGGTTATACAGCACCATAATTAAATCTTCATTACTGATTTTTAGCGCTAAAGCACAACGACAAACCAAAACTTTTTACGCTGCTTCTGTTTCATTATCAATTTCGTCATCTATATTTTCGGCTTCATCAATGATGTCATTAGGCTGTTTTTCTGTACCTTCTGTATCTTTACCTTTACCCCATCCTTTGGCGTATCCGTAGGCAATTAAAAGATTAGCTACTATGCTAGAACCATGTTTTTCAATCAAGTGAATCAATCTATCTAAATCGTTTTTGGTTGTCCAAATTCGACGGGGTTTATTTTGTTTTCTTAGTTCTTCATCAATGCGTAAATTTTCATTTTCATAGCTAGCTAAAAAGGCACTGATTTCAATAATAAAATCTTTTTTTGAACCTGATTGACTGCTGAGTCTTTGGGCTAATCCGTAGATTCTTTCCCATCCAGTTTCTTTTGACTTACCTTCCTTATCACGAATCGCTCCTGCATAAACAGTGGCACTATTAATAGCTTTAGCAATATTTAGAAAACCTGGGTCTTCGGTAATCTCTGTCAAACTCCAATCGTTGTCATTTTGTCGCAACTTGTTACTAAAATTTCTCACCATAATATCGATTCCCTGTTTAGAAAATAAACAAACTCTGGATTTTCCGTCAGCTAATTTTTTTGTAATGTAATCTGCATAGCTGACTTGGAAGCGGAAAAACTGAAATAAATCATTCCCGGTAATAAAATCTCGGTATGCTGCAAGTAACTCGCTATTTCCCTCGTCTATAGAAAGCGATCGCACCACCTTAAGATGCTCTTGTAATGTATTGTGATACTGGTACAATTCATCTTTGCTGTGGGGATGTATCCAAGCCGGAAGTCCTAAACTGAAGATTTCCTTCACTCCATAAACCTGTCCTTTGGAACCAAAATGAGTTCCGGCAAAGTTGCTGACAAATTGATCTACAGATTTACCCAAAATATCAAAATCATCGAAATCATCTTGTGATTCTTCGATTTCCTCAGAAACTGAGTGGTAATTGAGCAATTCCTGACAAAACCGCAATACTAACTCTGCATCAAAGCGAGCAATTCCATGCGCTCCCCCTGGTGGATTGTAGATGAGTAATTTTTTGATGACGCTGCAATAGTTTTGGAATTGGATATCTTGGGGTTGGAGTGCGACAACTCTCCAATCAAAACTGCGATCGCTTATTTTCACCCTCTCTGCAATCCCGTAGTGAAAGAACCCGGTTGCAATTAACCACAAACTCAACCAATCGGCTTTTTGTGAGTCTACTTTGTTGCTATCAGCTTTTACCCTAGCGACTCCCTGAACGGAAGTTGGTAAGTAAATCTTCACTGCACTTGCGACATCAGATAATTTACAACCAGTATTTTGCTCGAATATTTCTGCAACTGCTTTGACTCCCCCACTTTCTTGGTTGGAACCTTGACTAAACCCTTGGAAAAGTGCTGCAATCAAAGCACCATAGTTTTCCCGCAATTCCCAACAACCCATAAACAAATCATTATGGTTGCGATCGTGTCGCATAGAGGTGAGAATTGCACCATTTTGAGTTCTCGAATCCGGTGGTTTGGGTGCTTCCTCCCGGTTTTCGATTTTTCCTCGGTGTTGGAAGAGAAAATCTCGGTAAACCTTGCGATTATTGCTTTGTTCTACCGTGTCAAATATTTCCACATCTGCGGGAATTTTACTGGTATCAGTTTTTTGCCCCTTCACCACTGGGAAAGGGTCTGTATATTTGATGTTGCTAATCGGTTCGAGCTTGATAGGCTGTTTAAATTGGAGAATATAGGCTGTACCTCTATCTATGATTTGGATTGAGCTTGGTTGTTTTGTTTTCACAAGAGCATATTCGGCGAGTCTGGCAATACCCAGCATGAGAAATGTATCAGCGTAATTACTGAATATTTTAGTAATAATTAATTGCTCTGTCATCTGGGATTGAGCCTTGGGTTGTTTGCTTAATTATTTATAGCATGGGCATGGAAAGGGGGTATTCCGGTATCTGATTGTTCTTTGCGTGGATTATGAATGGGTATGTAGACACGTCATTCACCACGAAGGAAGATAAGGTAGCTTGTAACATATAGATAACGCTTGTTAGCACAAAAGATATGCCAAAATCGAAAATTATCCCAGAAAGCAAAGAATATATTTTTCGCTCGTGACGTAAAATAGAGGATACTTGTTAAATACTGCGATCGAATTCGTTGTTGGATTGAATTAGATCGGCAATTAACAGACATCTTGTTAGTAAAGCAATGTCCAGTTCTGGTAAAAGTTCGCTGGTGGTGATTTCTTCGTATCCGTAAGTTTCAGGAAAAATACTTGCTTGCTCGCTTTGGGAAATATCTCGCAGGTGATATAGCTTAAATTGATTGCTTTGCCAAAACCAAATCTCTGCAACTTCTAAACGTCGATAGGTTTCCAATTTGCTTATACTTCCACTAGTTATAACTACTTCTATAACTAAATCGGGAATATCTTTTTCTTCCCCAATACAGAAACATTCGTCTGGTTCCGCTCCTGCTTTTTTTGCTTCATTTTTCAAGGTGGCGCTTCCCCAAGAAAAATATGTTATTTGTTTTTTCCACAAAAACAGCGATACAAGAAAGGAAATCCTGGTTTTCGCCGATTCATGTCTTTTTGATGGCGACACAATTTCTAATACCCCATCCAGATAAGTAAGGCGATAATGGCTATTCTCCTCTAGTTTGATTCCCAATGTTTCGTAATTATCCCAACTGACATCATTAGTAACAAATATTACTTCTGAATCTGAAGATTGTTTTAGTTCGGGTTCATCAATGAGTTCTTTAAAGTTGCTAACCACGAGCTAACCTCTTTTGTAATTATCTGGCGATGGGTATTTTTTCTCTTTTAACAAAGTCAAAACAATATTTTTATGACTTCCTTTGTTAAAGTTTAACAATATTATAGTATTGTGGTTGGTTTCAATCCCGCGAACGGGAATCGTTGAGTTTCAAGTTGCTCTTGGTCTCGTATATACTCGTAATAATTCAATGTTTCAATCCCGCGAACGGGAATCGTTGAGTTTCAAGTTGCAGTTGCTGCCTCTGGGATTGTTATTTCTAGTCGTTTCAATCCCGCGAACGGGAATCGTTGAGTTTCAAGCTTAGAACCAATAGGATAGTCAGGAACAAAGTAGTTTCAATCCCGCGAACGGGAATCGTTGAGTTTCAAGGATATCTTTGCTGGTTTTATATCTTTCTTGACATATCGTTTCAATCCCGCGAACGGGAATCGTTGAGTTTCAAGGCTACTGACTTTGCTGTCAGCTTCCCCGAATTAGTTGTTTCAATCCCGCGAACGGGAATCGTTGAGTTTCAAGGTACAATCGCCCTATTAATATCCCCTGCATAATTCTGTTTCAATCCCGCGAACGGGAATCGTTGAGTTTCAAGTACAGAGTGCATTTGAATTATTAAAAAATCATTTACGTTTCAATCCCGCGAACGGGAATCGTTGAGTTTCAAGTGCAAAAGCAATTGTAATTCCATCGATTAAATCTTGTAGTTTCAATCCCGCGAACGGGAATCGTTGAGTTTCAAGTTCGCTTCTACGGCTTATTTCATTGTCAACAATTACAGTTTCAATCCCGCGAACGGGAATCGTTGAGTTTCAAGTCACACAACTCAAATCTGTTTGCTCCGAATATAAGCGTTTCAATCCCGCGAACGGGAATCGTTGAGTTTCAAGAATAATCGCCCTCTAATATCGTGAGGTATTAGATGGTTTCAATCCCGCGAACGGGAATCGTTGAGTTTCAAGCATAAGGCTCTGTTCAAGGTGGTACACATCTTGTTGGTTTCAATCCCGCGAACGGGAATCGTTGAGTTTCAAGCGAAGTAGTTAGCGATTTGTTTGGTAAGCTCTGTTAATGTTTCAATCCCGCGAACGGGAATCGTTGAGTTTCAAGTCAAACATCTTAAGTATGACAGTTGTACTCGTAGGTTTCAATCCCGCGAACGGGAATCGTTGAGTTTCAAGTATATACGAGAGTGAGTTCCTAGGATGCTCTGACTTGAGTTTCAATCCCGCGAACGGGAATCGTTGAGTTTCAAGTCAAGAATTGGCGCTAATATTCAAGGGAGATTTAACGTTTCAATCCCGCGAACGGGAATCGTTGAGTTTCAAGGTTTGGCTAGTTTAGTATCTAACTCCTTAGATAAATGTTTCAATCCCGCGAACGGGAATCGTTGAGTTTCAAGTTAAAGAAATATCTCGTAATATTTCCTACTCAATGTCTGTTTCAATCCCGCGAACGGGAATCGTTGAGTTTCAAGGCAATTCGGGGGGCAGAACTCTCCCGGTTTACAATTGTTTCAATCCCGCGAACGGGAATCGTTGAGTTTCAAGTAAGTTTTCTTCAGGCATGACTCAACCAGATGAGTGTTTCAATCCCGCGAACGGGAATCGTTGAGTTTCAAGGATTAGCAGCATTAGCGCTGGCAGTAATCCCTAAGTGTTTCAATCCCGCGAACGGGAATCGTTGAGTTTCAAGTGCAAAGTTAGGGCATTTACAGATGATGGAAGAGAAGAGTTTCAATCCCGCGAACGGGAATCGTTGAGTTTCAAGTTAAATCTATTCGGTTAGGAATGACTGAGTTAGAGGCGTTTCAATCCCGCGAACGGGAATCGTTGAGTTTCAAGTCACAGAATTGTTTGACTATCCTATATGCTTCTGTGTGTTTCAATCCCGCGAACGGGAATCGTTGAGTTTCAAGCTACTTAGCAAGTAAACAACTAGCTGTCATCTAATACGTTTCAATCCCGCGAACGGGAATCGTTGAGTTTCAAGATGGGGGACTTTAAGCCAAGTGTTATCCCTTTAAATCGTTTCAATCCCGCGAACGGGAATCGTTGAGTTTCAAGCCCGCCATCTGAAACCCTTACAGGGTAAGGATTCTACAAACAGTTTTGGCGGATCGAAAAAATGACCTCATTTCAGCCTCACTTATTGATATAAAATGTCAATAGCGCCGAATATAAAAACGCTGTAACTATTAACTTGTCTAGGTTCTGAGGATTTTGGCAGAACCCCCCAGGTTTTAGCCCCCGCTTCGGCTTGCCAAACATCAATCTAGTAACATCATATATGTACTATTTGCTGATGTCCACAATTGATAAGCTATCTTTACATTAATTGTACTGATCGCTGGTCACACAAACGCAAAGCACGTACCACCAAAGAGTATAGCTGCAAAAACTCAATCTCATCGCGTTCAAAAATATTCAAATTCAACTCTTTGAGGTTATAAACACTTTTTCCTAAACTTGGCTGGTGTAAACAATCACCATTCGGGAAAAAGCGTACCATACACCGCCAACTATGTGCGATCGCTTTATCATACTCCTCAGACAATTCAATTTGCTTTAAATTAGCAACATCAGCACTTTGAAATCCTTCAGCCCAAGCGAAATGATGACGACCAGCCGCCATTATTACCGTATAACATAGGTATTTTATTTTATCATTACTGAGCGAAGAATTACGCAAAAACGGGACTAGAGACTGTTTAAGAATCGCTTGGGTTAAAAAAGCACTTTCTACCGCATGATTGGGACGCTTGTTTGTCTTTTCATAGGCTTTTAATTCATCTTTTTGGGCTTTATCATCTGGATTATAATCGGTATGGGCGAGTAAATATTCCCGTGGATTTTTACCTTGATATTTGCAGTGGGCTATTTTCTGCCATCCCCGCATAACTTGTTGCCATTTTAATTGTAATTTGCCTAAATCGTGGGTAAAAATCGCGAAAAATACCAGCGTTTCAAATAATGCTTCTGTTTCATCTATAGCAAGATTAGGTAATATTTTAGTTTGAATAAATTTACCACCGGCTACTAGTAATTCATCGCGAACAGCAGGATATTTAACTTTGATGGATTCCCCGTTTCTCAAAATCTTTGTTTCAAAGTTTTCTCGCCAACATTTCCACATCAAAACCAAATGACCAACATAGGTATCCATTTGATAGCGATATTGATTACTGAGTGATTTATCTGGTTTTGGTGGAGAGTTAAATCTATTTCCTGTAGTATCCACACCAATTTTTAAACCGATATTCTCGTCATAGTAAATATACCGGGGATTGACGAAAATGCGATAGCAGCCAATCAAAAAATCACGAGAAGTAATCGGACTCAAGACAGGTTGACTGTAAGATTGGGATTTATTTTTTGGTGTTTCAATTCGCTTGAAAATCCAATCATCTCCAAAACCTATATTCTCTTGAAAATCTCGCCAAGCTTTACAGAGGGTAGAAATGGGAACTGAGAAAGGCAATAATTTTTGAATATCCTTAACTTCGTCGTCATCATCAATAAAACCAGATTCAGTCCAAGTAAAAATACTGCGATTATCTACCTTTCTGATAAGTGCGATCGCTTTTGACTCATCCCCTTTAAAAACAGCATCATGAAAATTACTTTCAAACTCCATTTCGCTATTTTCGCGACGTTTAAGAGTCAGCAAATCTTCATCACGATGCACCAAGTTAATCCATTCTTCCTCAATCCTAAACCCGACATGATTATGAACATGCTCAGAATTAGTATGTGCTTGTAAAACTTGCCAAGTTAATTCACAAATTTCCTTTTTATAGGGCAAAAAGCTCTCTTTCTTTGGTTCTGTTGTAGTTGCAATGTTATTGTTTACGGATGTGTGTTCTGCCGTAGGCAGCAGCGCTACGCTATCGCAGGGAATATCACTTAATAAATTTTCTTCAATCTCAAATAAATCTGTCTCTGCTAAATCTTGATTTTCTTGGTTTACCTCCACCGTCCGATATACGTAAACTTCACCGAATTCTCCCGCAAATCTTGCACAACGTCCCCCACGTTGTAAGAGGGAATTCATGGGACTAAGCTGAGTATGTAATACTTCGCAGGTAATATTAATCCCCGCTTCAATTACCTGGGTAGAAATTAAAACTTGACAAATATTACTTGCTTGATAAGTATCTTGATAACTATCTCGCCAATTTTGGGCAAATACATCCTTTAGATAGCTCTCTTTCGCTGCACGATGTTCAGGTAAAAACCTCGAATGTAAAAGCGTAATTTCTATTTCCCCATCTTGATTTAAAGCTTCTAAATCACGATATAAACCCTGCGCTTGGGATACAGTATTACAAATCACAATCACTCGCTGACGGTTGTTTTGAAAAATATCATCCCATATCAACTGTGCTGTCAAAGGTTGAGCAACAGCACGAAAAATTCGACAGCGATTAGCTTCAATTATTTTTAAATCAACATCTGCAACTCGACTAATTTCCATTATGAATCTTCGATGATTTCCTTAATTTTTACCGCTAATTCATCAGTTAACGTTGCTGTCATCAATAAAACTGGAGAAATACCCTTAACTTGCAGCAACACTTTTAAAACAGTATTAAAAGACCTATCTGGGTCAAGTAAATGCAATTCATCAAACACCAAATAAGACGCAAAAATCGCTCCACAATTGACATTCCCCGAACCACGACCCACCGAATAGGGAATATTCAAAAAACTACTTAACATTTGGTCAATCGTACAAAAAATAATATCCCCCTCAAAACGCGGGTCTTCAGGGTTTTCCCCCGTTTGCAAAGTCACCACCAAATTACGCGACGGAGGATACAACCGTTCCCAATTTGCAACCATCATCTCCACCCGTTGACGCAGACTATTCGCAAGAGTACGCAGAGGTACAACATAGATTAACTTATTGGGGAAATCAAGCTGGAGAGATTTCGCAAATAAAAAAGGTGCGATCGCGGTTTCGGTTTTCCCGGAACCTGTAGGAGCACGGAGGATGGTATCTTGACGGTTGAGGATGCGATCGATGGTTTGGGTTTGGAAGTTGTAGGGTTGGTGGGTGGTGAGGGTGTGGAATAGTTGGGGGATATCTACTTTATAGCTCATCGAAAAGGTATACATCATTAATTTGAAAGTGGTCTTAACCTCTTAACCTTTTGCGCTAATTCTTCTTACTCGATACACTTCACGCTCTTAATGCTTCCATCATCTTTGAGAGCAACAATTTTTACCTTCACAACTTGCCCCTCCGACAGCGAAACAGCCTTTTTCGGTTCTTTCTCTGTCATTTTAATTGTCTCTAACATCCCATAGGTAACTTTATTACCCTTAATGCTCAGTACAGTAGCATCCAAAACTTGATCAATTTCAAACTTATGAGATTTTAAAACCTTTGCAATTTCCGCTTGACGTTGTGAAATAGGTTCTGGTATCTCATTAACATTAATATCTTCAATGGGACTCACTTTGTAATATCGCATCAAGCGCATTGCCCATCCCAAGATTTTTAACATGGAATCAGGGTTATTTTGGTAGTTCTGCAAATATTTACTACAAGCGCGATCAATATTGCGATAATAATCGATAGTTCTACCGCTGTGTCCAATTTGTCTTCCATTTGTCACAAGGGTTTTCAGATATTTCAGAAATCTCGTTCCTGCATCGGGTTGATTGATGATGCTTCGTAAATAGGCGATCGCTTTTCCCATTTCGTTAACGTCGGTATCTTCTTGAACTAGGGTAATGGCTAAATTATGAGCTAGTTGAGACTCGGTTTCTGTCAATGATTCAGCTTGAGTTAGCATTTAATAAATTCCTTAATACATTCCTTCAGGAGGTTCTCTATCAGTTGGGTAGTGTAAAATTTGCGCTAGTTCTTGCAGTTGTGCGGATTGGATCAATAGGGAATGTGCAGCTTTAATTTGCTTTTGGATAAATTGTTGTAAAGCATTTCCTGTCAGCAAATTCTCGTTTGTCGGATTATATTGACAGTAGCGTTTTTTGATATCCTCGAACTTTTCTAAAACCCTTGCTTGGGTTATTTCTACGGTCATTGTTCCCATTCCGATGGGTTTACCAGCACCTACTTTTAAAGCAATAGGATATTTGTTATCTTGTCCCAAAATAACCAGTAAAGTTCCTAATTCTTCGG
The DNA here is from genome assembly GCF_034931845.1 of Calothrix sp. UHCC 0171. Classification (NCBI taxonomy): domain Bacteria; kingdom Bacillati; phylum Cyanobacteriota; class Cyanophyceae; order Nostocales; family Calotrichaceae; genus Calothrix; species Calothrix sp. UHCC 0171. Next base: position 13,578 of record NZ_JAYGHN010000033.1, on the reverse strand, counting down.
GTTGGAGATTTTTAAATTGTAATTGGGTAGTAAATGTATAGGCTTTTGCTGCTTGTTGAACAGCAATTTCTTGGTTTTGTCCTTTTTCAATAGCACGAATTGTATGATAGTAAAACTTACGTCCAGCTACTTTTCCTCGCATGTCAAAATATGCACTTCCAGGTTCAGGACGAGGACGATACAACGACGGCATAAATCCGGTACTAAAATCAATACTTTCACATTTTGCGTCATTAAATTCAATTAATCCTTGCCAATCTAAAGCACCAAATACTCGACTTGCGGGACAAAGTTCATTTTTATTATTGCGAGGTTGACGTTCTTCTGGAATTTGTTTTTTATACCTTTTATGTTTATCTCTAGTTATGATTCCTAATGTACTATTAGTAATTGCTTCATAAACAGAACGAATACAACCTTTTAAAGAACTACCTTGAATTAAAAGCTGTTTTTCTGTTCCTTGAGTCATGGTTTTAATCAAAGCTACGCGACTTCCAATATCACTACCAGGAGCAACAATACCCGTGGAAACGTGCAGCGATGTTTGGACGTGCAATTTTAAACACAATGTCCCATGCAACTGATTTTTATCGAATTTAAACTTATCATGTCCCGCAGGTTTTTCTAAATGGGGACCTTCGCGAGGAAAGGAAACAAATTGATAGGGTTTATTTGAATTAGTCGCTGTTGCATTCTCATTGTTTTGATGTTGGGGAGGAATAACTTTTTTTGGTTGGGGTTTAGGTTTAGGTGTTTGAGTCATTTGCTTTTACCGTTAGTGCGACAAAATGGACAGTTGCGGTTGCTGAATCTTGGAAATATCGTTGGTGGATTTTTATATTATCTGAATTGATATCTTGATTATCAGTTCCTTTAAACTGGAAACCTTTAGGAAATTTTGGTTCTTCTTTATGCCAAAATGCCTTGCGATCGCAAATTTTCCACTCCTTTATTAATGCTTCAAATCCATCTAATGTAATTTCGTGTTTGCTGAGTATTAAAGCCTCATATCCAGCTTTATGTTTCTTCCACCGTAGCTCACAAATTACATTAAACATTTGTCCTTCTATTTCCCCTCGTTCTTGAGGTAATTCCAGACAAATTCCACTTACTTTATGGGAATAGCGCAAGAAATAATAATGTTCGGATGAACCAAAAGCATTTTTAACAGCATCAATAATCTTATCAATTTCCTCTGCTGCTATTAATTGTCTGTGATAAACATATCCATTTGTCATGATGTCGTACATCCTAAAAGCTCACCCCAAGCACGAACCCCACGCATGAATAAATCTTGAACTCCTGCTTGGGTATCTCCTTCCCATTTCATTTGCACACCAAAACCTAAATCCATAGATTCTGCACGCACAGGAGAATCTTGCTTATCCGGTTTTTGAAAACCATATTTATTTGCTTCTTCTTGTGATAAAAATTCTCCAACTCCTAGCAAATAAGTCCAGCTCCAATGATTCTCACTTCCTAGCAGTTGAATTTGCTTATTCTCATCATCAATTACACATCCTGGATATTGAATGACAGCAGAATTATATTTAACTTGTACTGTCCCCAAACCGCGAGATTTCGCAAAACCCAAACCAAACCAACCATCATTTAAATCGCGCAATACTAACCCAATTAAACCAAGCTGCGCTAAAGTAAAATTCTTGAGATGAATTTTGGTTCTAAACTCTCCCGCAGTACATACTTGATAATTAAATAAGGCTCCAGGAACAGTTGAACCAAATACCCTATCAATGGCTACACCATTGCGCTCTTCAATATACAATTGTTTAGCATCAACTGGATAAGCATCTTCAATCCTAACTCGACTAGCAATTGAAGTATTCCCAAACATTTGGTCGGTAAATGAAGACTTTTGATATATTTCATGAGGTGGTAAATCATTACCTGCGCTATCCTTTAAGTAAGTATATTTATCAGTTAAAGGATTATTTGCCCAAAGCTTACTAGAATTACTAGGTTTTGTCTCACTTCCGATTGTGCGAACAATCCTTTCTGCATGAGCGCGAATTGCCCCTTTAAGACTGCTTCCCGGTAAATATATCGACCATCCCCCCTGATGAAAAGTCCTAACAAATTCCATATCAGGGTTTGTCGGATCTGCACCTTCCCGTCCCGATTTAATTAAGATTGGACCATCAGGAATGATGCTGAAATCAATCGTGCAATGATTAACAAGTCGTTTGTGCATGATAAAATCAATGGAAAGAATAAAAATTACGCAGCTATTAAGTTATCTAACTGTTGTTCGCATTGCTGAAATATAAAATTTACCACTGCAAAGAGTTTGTCTAGTTCGTAAATTGTATAAGGAGTAATATTTCTAGTAAAATTGTTATCCTCTAACTTTCCAAATTGCCAAGTACTGCCGTTAGAAGAAATACCAAATACAACTATAGAATTTTCTGCATTTAACTTTTGTGCAGCTATCATTTCCGCCAGACATTGTGCCCAACCACCTTCAAAATCATCTTGCTTTGCTTCAACTAGGATAAAATAAGGTTTATCGAAAACAACTTTTCCTAGTGGGGAGCGTCTTGCTAAAATATATTCAGGATAGCCCGAAAGCTTTTCATCATAATTTAAAGATTGGTGGCTCCAGATGGTAAATCTACTGTTGTAGAGTTTCCAGACTTCTTTGAGAACTGGGTAAATCAAATTTTCACAAATAGCAAATTCCGAATTGTTAACAACTCCTTCCCGCATGACTATCTCTAAATCTTCTCGAAAATATTGGGATACATTAAAGGGAGTTTCAGCTACAAAGTTTGCTTCAGTGTAAGTAACCTGATATTCTTTGAGAACTTCACCGATAATTTTGAAATTACTAAAAGCCATACTGACCACCTTAAAAATTTTGTGTTACTTATGTTGTGTGAGTCTTAGCTTTATTTTTTCTTAAATCTTGTAAATAATTTATCAACGAATCAGTCCAATCTTGCTTTAAATTTGACTGTTTAACATCTTGGTAGCTGGGTAGTTGATCACCTAGATTACTACTGATTAATTCTTGTAGATAAGTTAGTAATTTATTTGGGTCATTTTTGACATCCAACCAGTACATCTTGTCAATATCTAGTTTAACAACACCCAAACCGCGCGATCGCCCACCCCCAAGAGGTATTTGTTCGGTTTCAAATTGATGCAAACCAACCATCAATAAACCTAATTCCCATTCCTCTGCATTTTCGACTATTGCTTTAAATTCAAACTGGGTTCCTGCGGGTACTACTTGGAAATCATAAAGTTTTCCGTCTGCTGCGGTTTCGGTATCTCTGTCAATTGATACACCATCGCGTTCTTGATATTGTCCAAACCAAGTATCTGATTTTACGGTTAAGTCACGTACTTGGAATTTACTCGCTATCCAAGGAGAACCAAACAGAGAAGAAACTAAATCAGTATGTTTGATAATTTCTTCAGTTAAAGCCAAATCATCAGAAAAATTCTCTTTAAGTTGTTTAATTTCTTGAGAAGTTAAAGACCATTCGTTTTCAATTGCAGGATTAGCTACTAATTTGCGATTATTGCCAATAATACCACGGAGGAAACTTTCTAAGCGCGATCGCATGGCTCCTTTAAAGCTGGAACCAGGTATTAAAGGATTACCTAATGCATCTTTGATGACTGGTAAATCGGAACCTATGGGTTCGCTGGAACGTCCTGCGCTAATCCGTAATGCGGTTACGGTTGTCAGGGTTCCTGTTAGTTCTAAGCGGTTTTTAAATGTGTCAAACATAAATAATACCTTTATTTTTTCATTCCTTCTTTTTTATAAATATGCTCATGAGTTCCAAAGTATCTCAAATACAAATCATTATTTATAACTTCGCAGCTTAATCTTAATTCCTTTTTTGTAATATTGATATGTTCAATTTCTACACCCTCATACTTACGAAGTCTCAGAATGTCATCATCTTTTAATGCAGCAATACCATCACGATATTTCAGTAATAAGTAGGCTGCCCTAGCAAGCTTTTCTTGCAATCTAATTCTTATCCTGGTATCAGTTGTATTTTCATAATCTTTTTGAAGATAATCTTTTTGATAATTTAATTTTGAAACAAATTTTGGAAAGTTTAATAACTTATCTTTTGAAAGTAGTTTATCTTTGCATTCATTCCAAATTAATTTCCCCCAAATAGATAGGGTTAATTCTGTACCTGTTCGAGTTACCCAATCTTTTGGGACTTGATTTGCAACTTGCCAAGAGATCGGGACTTTTCCAACATCCATAACCGCAAGGGCGACTTCATGAGCTTCAACTTGTGATATATCAATTTGTACTGGCAATTTAGGAATAGTTAGAATCTCAGTAGATTCTTCAAAAATGTAAATAATTTCATCAGCATATAACATGCCAATCGTATTAAAATATCCTTGCATTGCTTTAAATCCACCTACAAGGTTAAAGCAAATTGTATAGCCTTTATAGTCTTGAGTAATTTTATTTTTTAAAATAGGAATCAGTTGAGATATACCGATTAAAAAATTATCATTGCTCGCAGTAGAAAAATTTTCACTGCATAAAATCTCGATATTCTTGATTTCCTTATCTGTGAGGAACTTCATCAAAATTTTAGCGCAGTCTCTTCCTTGTGCTGTATCAGTATGAATAAGAAGATGATAATCTGAGTATGCATCTTTTAAATCATTATTGTACAAACCATAAATACCATTAAGTTCCGCACAAGCTTTTCTAATATCATCTATATTTCCTTTTAGTTTAGTTTCTGCTCTGACTTTTAGCTCTCCCATTATTTCAACTACATCTTCATACAGAAGAACCTCTTCATCACTGTAATTTGCAGTTTCCAGTAACCTGTCATAATCAGAATTCTCGCATTCTCGATCAATTTGATTCGTAAGTAAACTAGTTCCAACAGTTGTAATAACAAGTCTCTGCATAAAAACTCCTGAGAAAAATTAGATTTCGCCTTTACGCTTGTATACTAAATAACGCGCACCGTATCCTAAATAACGTCGTGTCAACTCTAAATGAATATTTTTTAAATCATCAGCATCATCAGTTTTTGCTTCTTGCGCTATTTTTGAAGCTATATTTTTAATCTTGCTATCAATATGTTGAATAATTTGGAATGCTAATGAATCTTGACCTCTACCCCATTTTTTATCTCTACCTACTTGATATAGGAGAAAATTTTTAATCACTTCTGTACTATCGGTAGCATCAGAAACTCGCACAAGATTCCTAAACTGCGATTCTTCTAAATCTCCATAAGAATTGTGATTATCCAATGCAATTTGAATTAAATTGACAATCTCATCTTCTCGTTTACGAATACCTTTTTGAATCTTTAGCTGTTTTTGTTGCTCTGAAAAATCGCTCATACAGACTCCTCTCTCATTACTAAATGAAAATCATTGCAAATTTCAACTTGTCCAAAACCTTCGCAAGTTCTTTCTCCAACCCCTTCTAGTTCTAATTTTGCTAAAGCTGCATACCATTTATCTGGTTGAGTTGTGCTAAACAAGTAAACAGAGCCTTTATTGGTAACTAATTCAACATCTTTCATTAAACCCCAAGCAGAATTCCAACCCGAACGATAGTCATAACTACTATAAGCTGCTTCTAATTCTAATAAATCATCTTCAATCTCTGTAAATTGCTTTAACATCTTCGCAGAAATAACTGTTGTACGTTGCCATTTCTCTGTTAATATTGCATCAGACTGTAAATTTAATGTGAAAAAATAACGATTTTTATCTAGTTCCTGAATTGGTTTATAAATCTTTGACCAATCTTCCCAGCGTTTTATTAATCTATCTGTCAATATTTGCATTTTAGTTCTTATTTTTGCATCGATATCTTCTTGAATAGCGATACCATTAAGCTTAATCTCAACTTTTCCCAAACCTCGTGAAGTGGAACCTCCGATACGAAAGCTTTGTCTATTTAATTCAATAAAATTTTCCAGTTGATTTGATAAATTCTCGTCTGCAACAATAATTTCTGATTTAAAAATTACTGATTTCTCATGTTGAGGATTTGTTTCAGATTCGTTTATAACTTCTATACTATAGAGTATTTCTTCTTCTGAAGTTGCACGTCTTCTATTAATACCTACTCGCGTTAACAGACGTTTTTGGATACTTACAGAATGGTACTTATTACTTAGCTTACTATAAAATCCTGTGAAAGGTTCAACTCTCCCACCTTTTTCTTCTGGACAAGTTGGGTCATAAGCTAACCCATAATTTTCAGCACAAAAACGGTCTATTAAACTATCAAACACTCCGTTATTTTGATCTGTTTTAAATCCCGATTTGGTTTTAGAACTAAGCGCTGTTGCTGGTAAAACTCCTATTTTCTCTGTTTGATTTCTCAAAATTGCGTTTCCTTTTGAAGGATAAGCGTTTTGAAAAATTGCTGGATTATCCCCTAGAAATAAAGTCTGAAAATCACCACCATTTTGACTCAAATCGCTAAGTTGCTGATTTGACTGCTGTAAAATTGCACCTGCAATAGCACCTCTAATCACACTACCGGGAATATAGCCTTCACATTCGCTAATCGAACCACCTGGTTTTTGTCGCGAAATTGCTAGGGGAGATAATGCTTTGATTTCTAACTTAATTTTTTTCACTTATTCTTTCCTTTTCGCAAAAATTCCCATACTGTTTCATCTACTTGAATTGCTGGTAATTCCCAAGTTAACCATCCTAAACCCGCAGATTTACTTCCTCCTAATGCATGGATATGTCTTAAACCACTCCAAATTAATGCTTTAGCAAAGTCTGGTCTTTCTGGTGTTAAGCTGGGTTGGATGTGAATATCTCCTATAAATTTAAGCTTTGCATTTGCAGGGGAAGTTTCTAAAAAGTAGAGTTTTTTCTCTTCTGCTATTTTGCGACGACGGTTCATAGTCACACCTGGACGTAATACCTCTGGTAAATTTTCTGGTTCTTCAGTACAGATTAAATCATCGAATATTACCCGTGATGGTAAAATTGGGTCGCCAAAAATTTGGCTAATTAGACAATGATAAGTATCTTCATATCCAGGAATTTCATACTCATCTCTTGTCAATTCCGGAGTTGCATTATTTCTCTTAATTACCATTCTTCCTGCATTTGGAGATTCGGAAATAGGCCATCCTAAACCTCGCGTTATTTTTTCGCATTCGTGACGCAATCTTCCTTTTACCTGGGATGCGGGTATTAATAAATTACCTTCCGAGTTACGAACTATTGGTTTGTCTGCAAGGGAACCGGAGGAACCCCCAGCACCTACACATAATGCAGAATCAATAATTGCTGTAATTCTATGAGTTTCGACAAAATTATTATTAGTATTAGTTAGTTCTTCTAGATGTATCATGGCATAGGTTACTTGGGTGTATTGGATATATTTGCTGCTGTTTGTTGCGATTCATCATTATCCTCTTCTTTCGTTTTAATAAATTCATACAAATCAACCATTTCTCGCCAAATAGTTTCGTAATATTTTTCACCGAATCTGTTTTCATACATCCAAGGTGCAATATTTCCCTCATTTGTTTTGGCATCACACCAGGCTTTTTCAAAATCCTCTCTTAATTGAGTTTGTCCTTGTTTGAGTCGGTAACGAAAATAACAGTAATTTAAGCTTGCAGTACGTCGTCCTTTTGCTAGGAAATCTCGAATTTGGTAGAGTTGCGATTTAGGAAAGTCTGCTGCTATTAAAGCTTTAATCGAGGCAATTAAACCACCTAATTCATGAAGTGTGTAGGGTGCTGCATAAAGTTTGATTTCTGCACCTTGCTTTTTTATTAATGCCTTTTCACGAAAATCTTTAATGCTAGATGAAAGCATTGTAACCGATTTCATCGTTAAAAAATCTACTGTTCCACCAAAATATTCATATTTCTTGATTTTTTTAGCATAGTCTTTAGCAGATTTCATTAATTGAGTAGTCAAGTCTTCAGCATAATAAATCGGAGTATTATAAGAAGTAATCAGTACACCGCTCGATATGCTTAATTTACATTGAGTTGGCTTTGCCTTTTGCCATTGGTAACGATGAATTACTTGTAAATCAACAGGTTTTTCTGTAGTTATTTTGTAGTTATCTTTATCTTTGATTTCCTCTCCTGGTATTGAAAGATTACCCAAGAGAATATTTTCAAAGTTACCGCCAATATCTTTCGCTATTTCTAAGGCTTTATCTGCGGGAACTATTAAGATAATGTCATCCCCACCGATGGTAATAATTTCAAAGGGATGGATGAAATCTCCATTATTTAATCTTGAGGTTGATTCGTCTATTCCCTGCAATTGTCGAGGGTGAAGATTGTTCGCTAAAGCGTGAAAAACCGAATATTTAGTTGCATTATCTACATCTTGGCTGAAATTTTGATATGCTTCTGGAGTGCGAATTTTTTGAATATATCCACCCATATTATTTCCATCAGCATAAATATAAGCAACAAAACCATTACTGACTTTACTAAGGTGAGTCAAAGACGGAGAGGTTTCAATGTCTTCAAGATGATAGTTTTTGCAATATTTTTGATGTTTATCAGGATTTTGTTTTAGAAATATTTCAAATTTATTTGTCCAGCTTTCAATAATACCTGGCTGCCAATCAAGCTTCAATTCGGTATACCATGAAGGTATTTCCCCTTTTTTTGCTCTATCGCCAATGCATCTTTTTCTTAAGGAAGCTTCAGATAAATAAGGTTGTCCGGTAAGTTGGGTTATATGCGCGATCGCACTACGTTTTTCTACTTCGTCTCTTCTTAGGTAAGGATGGGTGTCTAGCATTGGTGGATAACGACGACTAGGACGATTTGGGGTTTCATTTCCCGAACGACGTTGGTTAAATAAAATGGCCAATTTTGTGGTTAGTTCATTAAAGCTTTTCCGGTTTTTAAAATTTTCTATAGCTTGGGAATCATTTTCTACTTTTCCAAATAATCCTTCTACTATTGGGTTTTTATACTCTTTTTGATATCTATCTAGCCAAAATGTATCTTCAATATTATCTCGCAATAAACCGAATGCAATTTCTAGTATTTTGAATCTATCCCCTACCGCACAAGAGTTAGCTGTTAATGTTTCACATGTATAGCGTTTCTCGATTGCATTCGCTAAGTCATCAACAAAAGCTGCTGGACAAAATGCTAATATATTTCCTCCTGTAGAGTAAATGATTAATTCGGGGATTAAAGCTTCACAAATACTCTTCTCATCATCTGATTGTTTCAGATAATTATTATTTAACCAACGTCGTACTTCATCACATTGAAGCTGATAATTATGAGTGCTGGTTTTAGGAATATATTTAGGTGTAACGCCAAAGAAAGCAGGTAAATCAACTAAGTTAATCCTATCTAACAATGCGGAAGCACCGCGAATATCAGGTAGTTTCGATTCTTCAAATACATACTGCTTAATTTTAGTCGCACCACCGTAAACTAAACCAATCCTAGAATTCCAAAGTAAAGGATATTTCTCTGTTAATTCCTTCAACTCATTCAATGTTTTTGGAAATTTCTTAATATCCTCTAATCCTTTTAATTCCTCAACCGTATTAACAACATCTAATACTTGTTCGGGAGCCTTTTCTCCTTTCTGCAAAGCTTCCCGCATCTGTTGCAAAATATCTAAACCATACTTTGGTGTTTTCTCCTCACCCCAAGCTAAACACCAAGCAATACCAATTGAGATTGGATGCATTTTATCTGCCATAATTTACCCCCTCTCCTAACTTACCAACTCTATCAAAACTCTCGCTAAAGCCTGTATGATTTCCCGATTCTCAGCGTCAACACCACGCTGTAAACAATGAACTCTACCCTTTAAAATTGGCTTTTCTGACTCAATGAAATCATTTATACCATGATAATCACTATATATAATTGCGATTATTTGTAAACCTAAAGATTTACAAAACTTTTCCCAAGTTGATATTTCATTATCATCTTTTACTAAAATTACTGCATGGGTTGCTTCTGCCATGATTATGCAGTTTTCTGGAGAAATTTTTCCTCCGACATCAAAAATAAAGATAGGTTCTTTAACATTTTTGAACTCTCGTGCTTTGAATCGAGCAAATTCTTCTGTGAATTTACTTTTATATTCGGCTTTTAATTTTTTGGCTAGCTCAAAATCTCGTTTTGCAGTATCAGAAAACCAGGAACCATCCCCATCGGGACATCCAGAAACGACATAGGATTTGGGTGTGTTTGGTATTTGGCTAGATATTTTTAATAATGCTTGTTTTAATCCTTCGCGAAAGCAAGTTTTTCCCGTATTGGCAAATCCGCAAATAACAACTTTAATATTAGCTGGGTTTTCTGCTCTACTAATATCTAAAATATCGCCGATTTGATATTTTGGGTTATTGCTAACAGTGATGACATATCTATCTAACCCTTTCTCACCTTGCTTGGGGTCAAAAAACGCGATCGCACTGTAAATTTTACCCAATTTATCCGCCAAAACCTGGCTCACCAACACTGATGTGCGTCCGTTGATTTTGATTAACTCACCCCCCGGTATTTCCCCCGATGCGATCGCACTATCCAATTTTTTCACTACATCCTGGACTATTTTTTCTCCTGTTGCTAGTGTTTCACCAAATCCAACTTGTAAAACATCATCCTCAAAGTTAATGTGATATGTGGTCATATAATTTACTGGTAGTTAGCATACCCAATCTAAATAATCTAGAAACCACACAGTACAGCAAATATCAATCTATCAATTCTCCCAGATTATACGCAGGATTGTGTGTGATGCAAATCACAAACTTTCCTAATTTTGGGTCAAAAACTGCGATCGCACCATACAGATGACACAAGCGATGGGCTAAAACAAATGCTACAGGTATAGATGTGGGACCATTGATTTTGAGTAATTGACCTCCCCTTAAAATCCCAGCTTTAGCCATTTCCTCTAATTTTGCAGCTGTATCAATAACGATGCGATCGTTTGCTGCTGGTTCCCCAAAGTTAATTTCCAAAAGGTTTTCTTTTAACTCGATGTTGTATGTAGTCATTTTTGTTTCTCTTATGGATGGATACATCATACAAGCTACTGGAATATACTTCTTCCAGTATCGATTAACCTAGAAGTATGAAAAATCCAGATTGAAAATATATAGGTTAAAAATTTGCAGGAGCCATATTTTCTTGATATTCCCCATGTGGACTTATTGCAATGGTTTGCGAGGGGGTCTTTAAAACAAAACCTACCCCGTGCAATTCGCTTATGGGTGTGGTTGCGGAGTTTATACGGAGAAAGTCGCGAGCGTTTGCTGTTGGAGGATGGTTTTACTTATGCTCAATGGAGGGACAATTTTTTTCTCCCTTCCCATCCCAAGGATGAATCAATTCCCCAGTCACATGATATTAATTGTAATTGTGCAAAATCCACTGCGGAGTGGTTATTCTCTCCTAAGTATGGTGTTTCTGAGGATGAATGGAAACATACTTTGATTACCCATGTGGAGATGATTGCAAAGGAGTTGGATAAGATATTGCAACAACGGTTATTTGGAGTGACTCGTCGGACATTGCAAGGGGATTTGCAAATTTTAGTTGATTTGGGTTGGTTGGTCTACATAAATCACCAATATTATCGGGTGAGGGAATTTCCTTTTTATCCGGTTAATAATAGTGAGGAGAAAAACCAAGGTAAGCTACTGGTTTACGAGAATTTTCTTCAGGAAGACTTAAGCGCGATCGCTCAAAATCATTCGGATAAAATTAATGGAATACAAAGGTTTTTCGTCCACCTCGATTATGTCATTCCTAAGAGTACCATTGATGCGGTGGACAATTGTCAGTGGGAATTAAAGGAAATTTGGACAAAAAATCCAGTTCCCCCTGTGGAGTTAACGTATTCTAGCGCGAAGGTGGGAGGTAATATAAACTGCGTGATTTTTCCCGTTTGTATTTACTACTTTCAACGCGCTGTTTACCTTTGTGGTTATGGAGAAAGTCCTGATCGCACAACCAACTGGTACAATTTTCGCTTAGACCATATCCAAGCAATGACTCCTTTAAAACGGAATCATGACAAAATCCCGGAAAACCTTCAACAGCGTTATCAGAATAATAATTTACCCAATCCCGATGAAATTGCGATCGCACTAGATCAAGCTTGGGGATTCGATTTTTATTTACCTCCCCGCTTAATGATACTAAGGTTTGATGCAGACTACGACGAACGTTATATCAAAAATTCCAATCGTCACTCAACTTTCCGCAGGATTGAATATGAACAAATCGAAAGCATAATTTGTCAATATACAAAAGATTCACAGCAAATCAAAGCATTTTTAGATATTTGCAAAAAACGCTCTTCCCACGATGCTTACTATCAAGTCATGTATCGTCACAAAGATAATGGAATTATCATGCGCTTACGTGCTTGGGGTGGAAAATGTGAGGTGTTATTTCCCTTGGATTTACGAAGAATTAGAACAGCAGAAATCGCCGCAGAACTTAAACTTTATCACACATAATTAATTTGTGTGGTGCGGGCTTCTTCTCCGTTTTTGAAACAATAATTTTTCCTATTTTTTATCAAAATGAACACATCAATATCTACTAAGAAATTGACAGAAAAATTTTCAACTGCACTCGTCTACGCAACCCGTCTCCATGCAAATCAAACCAGAAAAATTACCAGTGTACCTTATGTTTCCCATCTTCTCAGCGTTGCAGCTTTGATATTAGAAGCAGGAGGAAACGAAACTGAAGCGATCGCAGGACTACTTCATGATGCAATAGAAGACCAGGGAGGAATGGAAATCCGTGCAGAAATCAGAGAAATGTTTGGAGATGAGATAGTTGCAATCATTGATGGTTGTACCGAAATCTACACCAAACCCAAACCCCCTTGGGAAGAACGCAAACATAAATATTTAGAAAACCTCCGGGGCGCTTGTGTGTCCGTCCGAATGGTTTCCCTCGCAGACAAATTACACAATGCTCGTTCTTTACTTGCTGATTGGCAAAAATTTGGTGATGAGATTTGGAATCAATTTAACGCTGGAAAAGTCAGAACCTTGTGGTTTTATCAGTCTTTGCTGCAAGTTTATCGAGAAACGGGTAGCGATTGGATGACGGAAGAATTTGCACGGGTTGTTGACCAACTAGCGAAGTAGTTTGATGGAGCGATATTTGTATTTGGAGTTTAAGTGAGCAGCTAGCAGCTATTACATTACAGTTTTACTACGTCATATTCTTGTTCTCTCAGAGCCTCTGCGTGATCCCTTTTGTTGAATAAATTCCATAGATAGGGTAGTTTTTGGAACTCGCAATAATGAAAAAGCAGTATTTGTTTCCAAAAAACACCACTTTTTATTTTTGGCTCAGGTATTTAATCATACTTTGAATAACAGTAGTTTAAGCGCGATCGCTCCTTTGTGTTGTTGTTGAGTCAATCGCGATCGTGCTTTACTTTCTTTGCTTTTCATTTCCTTGCGGGGATATTAGGTTTTAGAACCAAACGGGAATCACTGCATTTCAAGTGGCTTAGCTTTCCCAGAAAGCTTTAGAGAACATAGAACGGGAATCGCTGAGTTTCAAGGGCATTCCTACC